>JAISRN010000001.1 GCA_031273605.1 Spirochaetales bacterium
CCCTGGCCAGGCTTTTTGCCGCGGACCGTTTCGATCACCTCTACCACGGGGAAAGGGGAATCCGGGCCGCCCTGGACCGGGGTTTTCAGGTGGTTTGCGACCGCTATCTTTTTTCCTCCCTGGCCTATCAGTCCCCCGCCCTGGGTTATCAGGAAACCCTGGGGCTAAACGATTTTCCCCTGCCGGAAAAGCTCTTTTTTTTTGACGTTCCCCCGGAGCTCTGCGCCCTCAGACGGGCCGGCCGGGAGCGGCAGGAACTTTTTGATCCCCCGGAAATCCAGGTTGAAGTGGCAAAAAACTACCGGATGATCCTGGCCGATTTTGCCGGCCTGGGGATGGAGATCCACCGGATTGACGGGTCCCCCCCCAGGGAGGAGGTTTTTGAGGGCCTAAAAGCCTTGCTTTTTCCCCCGGACCAGCCGATAGAAGGGTAATGAAGAGATTTGTCTTATCCGCCCTGTGGGGAATCCTGGCCTTGGGGGGGCTATCCGCCTACCGGCTCCAGTTTGCCGAAGAGTATTACCGCCTGGCCCACCGGCACCTCATTATGTATCCGGAAAAATGCAACGAAAACATTTTTTACCTGGAACAGGCCCTCAAGGCGCCCTTCTGCAACCCCCTCTATGCCCTGGCGGAGATCCGGGACCCCCGGGAATGGGAGCGGTACCGCTATTTATTTTATCTCCACGTCAACTTAAAAATCCTGGAACAGTACCGGATTTTAGCCGGCAAGTACGATAAGTTTACCGCTTTTTTTTATAATTATCCATGGAAAGAAGAGAATCTGGAAAGCCTGGGGTTTGCGGAATTCCTCTATAACACCGCGGGGTTTTACTGGCAGGAGGCCCTGGGCTGGGCCGCCCGGCTGGATGAAACGGCCTACTTTCACCTTCCCGAAGTTCAGTATTGGGAAGACGAGTACCGCCGGATTAAGACCGGAGACCTGAATTACCGGGAGTACCTGGATGCGGACCTGACCCGGCTTAACCGGGTCCGCCGGGACTTTGAAGCCATGGGTCCCGGAACCTACTAAGGGTCGGCTTCAGAGAATCAGCATGGCGTCCCCAAAGGAAAAAAACCGGTACCCTTCCTTAATGGCCTCGGCATAGGCGGCCAGAATCCGCCGCCGACCGGCCAGGGCGGAGACCAGCATGAGGAGGGTGGATTCGGGGGTATGAAAATTGGTCAAAAGCCGGTCTACCATCTGAAACCGGTATCCGGGGTAAATAAAAATAGAGGTACTCCCCTCCCCCGCCGCCACTTCCCCCCGGCGGCAGGCAGACTCCAGGGCCCTTAGGGTGGTGGTTCCCACCGCCAGGATCTTTTTCCCCTCCCGCCGGGCCCGGTTGATCAGCGCCGCCTCTTCCGGCCGAATAGTGTAAACCTCCCGGTGCATCCGGTGGTCCTCCACCGCCGGAGAACGAACCGGAAGGAAGGTTCCCAGCCCTACATGGAGGGTAACCCAGGCCACCCCCCAGGCCCTTTCCCGGACCCGGTCCATTAGCTCCGGGGTAAAGTGCAGCCCCGCGGTGGGGGCCGCCGCGGAGCCCGTCTCCCGGGCATAGACGGTTTGATAGCGTTCCCTATCCTGGTCCGTGTCGGGGCGGCGGATATAGGGAGGCAGGGGGATGTGGCCGTGCTTTTCCAGGTAGTCCTCGGTTAGGGGGGGGGTGAAGCGCAGACCCCTAAGCCCCGTCCGGTTTCCTTCTCCCCCGGCTTCCCCAATCTCCCCTTCCCTCCGGGGCAGGATCTCCCCCCGAATTCCCCCCTCCAGAAAAAAGACCTTCCCCGGCCTTTGGCGCTTGGCCCGGGACGCCAGGGCCAGCCAGTCCTCCCCCTGCCTTTCCAGAAGCAGAAATTCCACCCGTCCATGTCCCGGCTCTCCGGCGCTCCCCGGAGCGGGGGGTTGGGGGTAGGCGAAGATCCGGGCCCGGCGCACCCGGGTATCGTTAAAAACAACCAGGGTATCTTGAAGGTAGTCCGTTAGGTGGTCAATCCGCCGGTGTTCCCAAACCGGGGGAAGATTTTCCTCCTCCGGGCCGGGATGAAGCACCAAAAGCCGGGAGCTTCCCCGGACCTCCGGAGGGCTTTGGGCAATGAGGCCGGGGGGAAGGTCAAAATAAAAGTCGCTGGTTTTCATCGCCGGTTGGTGAGGGGGCCGGCAGGTTGAGATGCCGGTAGGCCAGGGGGGTAACGGTTCGTCCCCGGGGGGTTCGGGTAAGGAAACCCGCCTGGATGAGGTAGGGCTCGTAAAAATCCTCCAGAGTCTCCACCGCCTCCCCCACACAGATAGCCAGGGTCTCCGCCCCCACCGGCCCCCCCTGGTAGCGGGTAATGATGAACTTCAGGATTTCCCGGTCCAGCTTTTCCAGGCCGTACTCGTCAATTCCCAGCCGGGAAAGCCCCTCTCCGATAACCCCCTGGTCGATGGTTCCCCTGCCCAGCACCTGGGCAAAATCCCTCATCCGCCGGAGAAGCCGGTTGGCCACCCGGGGGGTTCCCCGGCTGCACCGGGACAGCCTTTCCACCCCCTCCGGTTCAATGGTTATGCCTAAAATTCCCGCGGAGCGGCGGATCACCAGGTTAAGCTCTTCCGGGGAGTACAGGTCCAGATGAAGGGAAATGCCGAAGCGGTTGTACAGGGGGCTGGAAACCTGCCCGGCCTTGGTGGTGGCCCCGATGAGGGTAAAGGGCGCCAGGGGGATGCGGACGGTCCGGGCGGCGGGACCCTGGCCAATTACCCAGTCAATCTCATAATCCTCCATAGCGATATAGAGCATCTCTTCCAAAACCGGTTTGAGCCGGTGAATCTCATCAATAAAAAAAACGCTCCCCGCCGGCAGAGTGGAGAGGATTCCCGCCAGGTCCTTGGGCTTTTCCAAAGCCGGCGCCGAGGTGATCTTTAACTCCGCCCCCATTTCATTGGCCAGGATTCCCGCCAGGGTAGTTTTCCCCAGCCCCGGAGGCCCCGCTAAAAAGAGATGGTCCAGACACTCCCGCCTTTCCCGGGCGGCCTGGATAAAAATTTTTAAGTTGTCTTTTATGGCCGGCTGTCCCTGAAATTCATCGAGAATCCGGGGCCGCAGGGGGTTTTCTTTTTCGTCCAGGGGCTGGGAAAACTCCCCCCCCAGCAGGCTTTTGTCCTTTTCGTCCTTCTTCATAAACTCAAAGGTCCTATCCTTTGGACAGTTTTATCAGGGCCCGGCGGAAAATTTCCTCCTCCCCCAGGCCGGGGGCTTCCCCTAAGATTCGGGAAAGCGCCTCCCGGACCCGGCGGCGCTCAAAACCCATGTTGACCAGGGAGTCCGCCAGATCGCCCCCGCCCCTTAAGTCTTTCTCGTCCTCCAGCCGGAGCTTGCCCCGGAGGGACAGAAGAATCTTTTGGGCGGTTTTTAAGCCCAGCCCCGGCAGCCTGGTGAGGGCCTCCGGATCTCCCTGATCCAAACAGCGGATGAACCCTTCGGGGGTGATCCCGGAGAGGATTTTGAGGCTCTGCTTTACCCCCAGGCCGTCCACCTTGAGGAGTTCCAGAAAGATCCGCCTCTCCGGGGGATCAAAAAAACCGTAGAGCCGCATGCTGTCTTCCCGGTGGTGAAGGTAGGTAAAAACCTGAACCGTTTCTCCCAGCCCCGGCAGCCGGGCCAGGGTACTGCCGGAAACAAAGACCTCCCATTCCAGGCCGGGGGGATTCTCCAAGCCGATGGAATCCTGGGCTTTAAAGGTGAGCCTTCCTGTGAGGCTGTTAAACACTAGTTCATCCCCTTTTCGTCGGCCTGCCGGCGGTGATAAAAGCAGATGGCCGCCGCCAGGGCGTCGGTGGCGTGGTCCGGCCCCGGAAGCTCCGCCAGGCCGAGGATCATCCTGACCATTTCCCAGACCTGCTCTTTTTCGGCCCGCCCCGATCCGGTAAGCCCCTGTTTAAGCTGGGGCGGGCTGAACTCCTCCACGGGAACCTGGTTTTGCTCCAGGGCCAAAAGCAAAACCCCCTTGGCCTGGGCCACCGGAATGGCGGAGGTGAGCTTCTTGGCAAAGTAGAGGCTCTCCAGCCCCGCCCCCTGGGGTTGATAAACTTTTATTAAGCGGCAAATCTCATCAAAGAGGAAGGAGAGCCTTTGGCCGAAGGTCCACCGGGGGGAGGTTTGAATTACCCCGTGCTCCAGATACCCTGCCCGGCCTCGTTCGATCCCGATAAAGCCGTAGCCCGTGGAAGCCAGCCCCGGATCAAGGCCTAAAATAATCTGGCTATTCCTCCGGGGTGTAATCGTCGGGAATCTCCATATTGGTAAAAACCTCCTGAACATCGTCGTTGTCTTCGATCCTCTCAATGAGGTTGAGAACCTTTCCCGTTTTTTCGTTGTCCAGGGTGATCTTGGTTTCGGCAACCTTTTGAATTCCCGCCTCCTCGGACTGAAACCCTGCGGAGGTGAGAACATTCAGAACCGTCTCAAAATCGTTGGGATCGGTGGTAACTTCGATGAAATCCTCAAAGGAGGTAACGTCTTCCGCCCCCGCCTCCAGGGCGGCGGAAAAAATATCATCCTCGGAATACCGGGTTCCGTCGTAGGTCAGCACTCCCTTGCGCTTAAAAAGGTAGGACACGCTGCCGCTTTCCCCCAGATTCCCCCCCCCCGTGG
>JAISRN010000056.1 GCA_031273605.1 Spirochaetales bacterium
CCTAGGTTGATAAAAAGGCGGCAAGCCAACGAGATATGAGAAGCAGGGCCTTCATGGCCTTGTTTTTTGAAAAAGATAGCCCTTAAGGGCGGATTTGTCAATGCCGGGGAAAAATAACCACGGACCACACCGACCTCACAGACAACTCCACGGACAAATCCATGCCACTAACCACTACCCACTTTTTTCCGCCCGTCTTCCTGTCCGTGCTGTCCGTGAATCCCGTCCGTGTCGTCCGTGGTTTTCTTCCTCCGGTGGTCCGTGGTTATCCTAAATTGGGAATTGTCGGCGGCCCCTCAAGTGGGAACAAAAAATTCCGATAATAGAAAAAGATTTGACACGATAAACCCGAAAGGCTAAAATCAAAAACATAAGGAGAACCCCCATGAAAAAAGAAATTGTCAAAGCCGGAACCGAAGCCACGGCAGGATCCTTTACTTGCGTAGAATGTGGATATGTTTTAAAAACCACCGGACCCTCCAAACTTCCCACCTGCTTTAAGTGTGGATGCCAGGATTGGGAAGAAGCGGTTTCTGCCGTTACCGCGCCCGCCGCGGATAAATCTGCCCCTAAGAAGCCCAGGGCTAAAGCGGCGGCCAAGCCTGCCCCGAAGGCCGCCGCCAAGCCTGCCGCAAAGAAGGCTGCAGCCCCAAAGGCCGCCGCCAAAGCTGCCCCGAAGAAGGCCGCTGCTAAAGCTGCTCCCAAGGCTGCTCCGAAGGCCGCCGCTAAAGCCGCCCCGAAAAAGCCCGCGGCCAAAGCCGCAGCCAAGCCTGCCCCCAAGGCCGCCGTGAAAAAGCCCACAACTAAAGCCGCCCCAAAGACTGCGGCCAAGGCCGCCCCCAAGAAGGCTGCAGCCCCGAAAGCCGCCGCCAAGGCCGCCCCGAAAAAGGCTGCGGCCCCGAAGGCCGCCGTCAAGCCTGCCGCGAAGAAGGCTGCGGCTCCGAAGCCCGCCGCTAAGGCCGCTCCGAAGGCCGCCGCCAAAAAATCCGGAGCCGTGAAATAGGGGGAGCGACTTTGAGACCCGTGGTTTTCCCGGTTTAAGAGTCCTTAAGCTGAACCGGGAGAATTCTGGGTTATCTAAGAAATTTTCTCAACTAGGCACGGAGGACTTACACAGAAGTAGGAATAACCACGGACGACACAGACAGACACGGACAAAGAAAAGGTGGACCTCCCCGCCTATCCACTAACCACTAATCCCTAACCACTTTTTTCCGTCTGTGTGGTCGACTTTTTCCCTCTTTGGGGAAAAAGTGAGGTCCGTGGTTTGACTTCATTAAGCCATTTGTCAATTACACTACACTAGCTAAATGGCCGCCCCGGGGTCCAAGGCTTCCAGGCGGTCCAACATTCCCTTAAAGTTATCCAGGGCGGCCTTTACCGGTTCCGGCCGGGACATATCCACCCCCGCCAGGGCCAGGGACTCCAGGGGAAACCGGGAACCCCCGGACTTAAGGAAGGTTAGGTAGTCTTCCCGCTCCTTGCCGCCCCCCTCCAGCACCCTGGCGGATAGGGCCAGGGAGGCGGCCAGCCCGGTGGCGTATTTGTAAACGTAGAAGGCGTGGTAAAAGTGGGGAATCCGCAGGCCCTCCAGGTCCGCCGGGGGGGGGAGTTCCACCTGGCTGCCGAAGTACTTTTCCAGAAGTTCCCGGTAAATTCCCCTAAGGGAATCCACGGTAAGGGAGGCCCCTTCTTCTATCCGGGCGTGGCAAAGGGCTTCGTATTCGGCAAACATGGTTTGGCGGAAGAGGGTGGCCACCACATCGTCGATCCGCCGGCCCAGGAGGTAGGCTTTTTCCCGGCCGGAGGCGGCGTGGTTGAACATATATTCGAAGAGGAGCTGCTCGTTAAAGGTTGAGGCGGTTTCGGCCTCAAAAATGGTGTACTGATAATGGGGAAAGGGGTTGTTTTTAACGCTGTACCAGGAGTGCATGGAGTGCCCCCCCTCATGGGCCAGGGTAAAAACATCCCGCAGTTCGGATTCTTTAAAATTGATTAAAATATAGGGCTCCCCGTGGTAAGAGCCGGCGGAGAAGGCCCCGGAGTGTTTGCCCTTGTTTTCGTATTTGTCTACCCAGCCGCCCTCCTTTAAGCCCCTGCCCAAAACGGCGGTGTACTCTTCTCCCAGGGGGGCTAAGGCCTTAAGGACGAGGTCCGCCGCTTCGGCGTAGCTGTGGCGGAATTCCACCTGGGGAATTACCGGAACGTAAACATCGTAGTGGGCCAGTTGGGACAGCCCCAGGGCCCGGCGGCGGAAATCGTAATAGCGGTGCAGCAGGGGCAGGCCGTCATGGACGGCTTTGATTAAATTGTCGTAAACCGCCTCCGGGGCCTGGTCGGGGAAAAGGGCCGCCGAGCGGGCCGAGGGGTAGTTCCGAATCCGGGCATGGACCACATCCTGCCGCACGCTGCCGCTAAACAGGGCGGCCAGGGTGTTTTTGTGTTCTTCGAAACGCTCGTAATACTGAAAGTAGGCGGCCCGCCGGATTTCCCGCCGGGGGTCGTGGAGAAAGAGGCTGTAGGTGGAGTGGGTGAGGGGAACTTCCCGGCCGTCCAGGGAGAGGGTTCCAAAGGTTAAATCCACATCCGACAGGGCGGTGAAGCTGTCGGAGGGAATCCGGGCGGTTTCCCCCTGCATGGCTAAAATCCGCTCTTCCGCCCCGCTTAGGATGTGGGGCTTGAAGCGGAGCGCCTTGGACAGCCATATCCGGTAATCCCGGAGCGCCTCATGGGATAAATAGCTTTTTATTTTTTCGTCGGGTATCCCCTGAATTTCCGGGATAAAGAAACTGCCCAGGGCGGCGGCCTCGGAGGCGGCGGAAATAAACCGCATCATGGCGTCCCGGGCGGCGCTGCTGCCTTCGTCCACGGCGCTTGTTAGATGGGCGTAGGACCCCAGGCGCTCCGCCTTTTCGTCCAGCTCAAAATAAAAGTCCAGGCCCTCCCTAAGAGCCTGGGGGCTTTGCCCCAGCTTTCCTTTAAATTCGGTTATCCGGGGAAAGGCTTCCCGGTAGGCCCCCAGGTCCTTTTCCCAATCCTGGGGAGAGGGGTACAGCCCGGAAAGGTTCCACCTGTCTTCCTGTTTGACATCTTCCCGCCGGGGAACTTCGTTATTTTGCATTTTTTTCTCCTGTTTTGGGTTTTTCATTCCTTTTTGCCGCCGTCTTATCCAAGGGATCTTAGCAGCAGGTTCATTTTAGCCCCGGCCAAGCCCCGGTGACTGCGGCGGTTCTTTTCTTCCCGGCTTAACTCGGCCATGGTTTTGCCCAGGGACGGAAGGAAAAAGAGGGGATCGTAGCCGAAACCGCCGCTTCCCCGGGGGGCCTTGAGGATTTCCCCTTCCACCGCCTCCTGGACGCTGTAAATCCGGTAGGGGCTTAAGAAAAGAACTAGGGCGCAGACGAAGCGCGCCCCCCGGCCCGTCTCCGGGCTCTCCCTTTCCCTTTGCTCCAGGGTTTGCAGCAGGAGGGCGTTGCGATCTTCCGCGGAGAGGGGTTTTGCGCCGGGGACCGAGCCAAACCGGGCCGATTCAACCCCCGGCCCCCCGGCCAGAAGGTCTACGCAGAGCCCCGAGTCGTCCGCCAGGACCGGCCGGCCCGGGCCCAACCCGGCGGAAAGGGCGGCGGCCTTTAACAGGGCGTTTTCAAAAAAGCTGGTTCCTGTTTCTTTCACATCCCAGGGCAGGCCCCGGTCCCGGGGAAGGAGGAAGGTGAGGCCGGGGAAGAGGTCCTGAATTTCCCGCCGCTTATCCTCGTTGCCCGTGGCTAAAAAAATTTCCATGAGTGGAAGCATAAACAAAACCGGCCGGCTTGGCAACAACCTCAAGGCGGCGGGCTATTGAAAAAAGAAGCGAAAAGGGATAGCATAAAATTATGTTAAGAAGAAAATTTCACCATCACCTTGGTTTTGCAGTCCGGGGAAGCCGGGGCTTTGCGGGGCTTTTATTTTTTCTGGTCCCGGGGGCGGTTTTTTCCCAGGAGATTATCACCGCCGTGGCGGCCTTTAACGCCGTTTCCGCCCAGTACGGCCAGGTTGAGGATTATCAGGCGGACATTCGGATTGCCACCCGGAGTCAGACCATGTCCGGGGTTGTTTTTTACAAAAAGCCCAACCTTTTTAGGGTCAATTTTTCCGAACCCAGGGATCAGGTTATCGTGATTGACGGGGCTAGCCTGCAGGTTTATCTGCCCCGGCAAAGCGTTACCATGCGTCAGGCTTTACCCCGGCACAACGAAGCGGGCCTTGCGGCCATGGCTTCCGCCCAGGGCTTAAATCTTCTGATGCGCAGTTACGCCATCAGCTACATGGATTCTCCCAACCTGGTGCCCCTGGAGGCCGGGTCCAGGGAGCGGGTCCGGAAATTTCGCCTGGTCTGGCGCAGTACCGAAGAAGGGTTTAGGCAGATCATCATTTCAGTGGGAGAAAACGGGTATATCCGGAGGATGGAGGGGATCACCAAGGAGTACCAGGAGATTCGGTATGATTTTACCAACATTATTATTAACCAGGGCATTCCCGACGCCCGGTTTACCTTTGACGCCCCCTCTTCTTCCTACACCAGCAATAATTTTTTGTTTGAGCCGGAAAGTTGAAAACCCCGGCAAGCGAGGGCAGGAACGCTAAAAAATGGAATCGGTAGGAACCCTTCTTAAAACCGCCCGGGAAAGCCGGGCTTACTCTATTGAACAGGTGGCCAGGGAAACCAACATTGCCAAGAGGTACCTGGAGGCCCTGGAAGAGGAAGACTTAAGCGTCTTTCCCGGGGAAACCTATTTTATCGGATTTCTGCGGAATTACGGTGAATTTTTGGGACAGGACCCCCAGGCCCTGGTGGAGCTTTTCAGGAATCAGCAGATTCAGGAGCAGGCGGCCCCCATCGAGGAGCTTCTTAAACCCCGGGGCTGGTCAAAGCTCCCCTGGATTTTGGCCGCGGTTTTCCTGGGGGCGGCGGCCCTGGTTTGGTTTATGG
>JAISRN010000222.1 GCA_031273605.1 Spirochaetales bacterium
CGGCGGGGGTCGAGTCGTAGCCCGTTTCCAGGGTTCCAAAATTAAGGGCCGCCGTCCCGGGAAGCAGGAGGAACCATAGACCGGCAAAGAACCAAAGATTTTTCTTCATTCTAAGAAGGAAGGACCGGGAAAAGCACAATTCCGCTTGAGGGCTAAGGGCTCTTTTTAAACTTTTTTTTAAAAATAACCACGCCGTCTACACTACCTATGTGCTGCCCGCCCTGGCAAAGGATTTAGACGATGCAGACCGCTTCCGGCCCCAGAGCGGCGTCATAGACATAGGGGCCTACGAGAAGGAGTAGGAATTGGACTTCTTCCTTTCCCTCTTTTCGCGTTCTTTCGCGTTTTTCGTGGTAAGAATTCTTATTTTTAGTCCGTATGGTTAGTGTGGTCAGTGGTTGCCTTCCTCTTCCGTCCGTGAGGCCGGCGGTTAAATTGGCAATTCCCGGGAACCCCGGGGTTCGTAGAGAATGGCCGCGGCCGCCTTATCCGATGCGGCCCTGTCCCGGCAGTAGGCAATGATTTCCAGGGCAAAGTCTATGGCGGCCCCGGCGGACCGGGCGGTAATCAGATTGCCGTCGGCGACAACCGGGTCCGGAACCCAAACCGCCCCGGCGCCCAGGTACTTTTCGTAGCCGGGATAACAGGTTACCCGGCGGCCCTCCAGGAGGCCCGTGGGCCCCAGGAGTACCCCCGGAGCGGCGCAGATGGCGGCAATGAGACCGTCGGCGGCCCTCACCCCGGCAATCAGGCGGAGTACCTCCGGGCTGGCGGCCAGGTTCGCCGCGCCGGGCATGCCGCCGGGAAAGATAAGCCCTTCGGGGAAACCCCCCCCGGGAAGGGCCTGGGGAAGGCTGTCCCCGGGGCAAAGGGCAAAATCCGCCTTAACCCGGATGGCGTGGGAACCCTCCGCCTCCCGGCTCCCCAAACCGGCAATCCCCACCTTAAGCCCCGCCCGGCGCAGGAGGTCAATCGGCGCAACCGCTTCTATCTCTTCAAAACCCGGCGCTAAAATCACCATGAGGCTGTTCATTTTTATCCCCCTCTAAAAAATCTTCCCCGGCGATCATCCCGCCCCGGCAGCAGATATAAACCGCCGGGGAAAGGGTGAGCCTTTCGTTTATCACCCCTTCAAGCCTTTGGGGATCATTATTATTCTCCGAAAGGTGGCAAAAGTAAACCCTTCTTAGCGGGCAGTCCCCCAGGGAGTTGAGAAAATCCACCGCCTCCCCGTTGGAGAGATGCCCCGTTTCCGAGGCAATCCGCCGTTTAAGCGCCCTGGGATAATCTCCCCCTTCCAGTAGTTCCGGGTCGTAGTTGGCCTCCAGAAAAATCACCTCGGATTGCCGGGCCAGGGCCCGCATTTCCGGGTTAAGCCGCCCGGTGTCGGTAATGAGGGAGAAAGTCCGGCGGGAAAAACGCAGGGCGTAACCCATGCTGTGGGGAGAGTCATGGCTGGTTAAGAAGGGGTAAAACTCGAAGCCCTCCCCGGACTGCCAGGCCCCGGGGGAAACGGGAATCAGCCGGGCCGCCGGAGCTTCCTGGGCCAGCCGCCGGGCGATCCCGCTGTGACAGACCACCGGGATTCCCAGCCGCCGGGCCAGGGGAAGTACCCCCCGGAAGTGGTCCGAGTGAAGATGGGTTAAGAGGAGGCTCCGAATCCGCCCCGGATCAAAGCCCAACCTATCCAGCCGGGCCAGGAGTTCCCGGCAGGAGAAGCCGTTATCCACCAGGACGGAGGCCCCCTGGGATTCAAAAATATACGCGTTGGCCTGGGACCCGGAACCCACCACGGCATAGCGAAACATTGTTTTTGGTTATATACTTTTTCCGGGGTTTATGATAGAGAGGTACCATGACTGAATCCATCCGAGACCTCCTGGCCCGCCCTCCGGGGGGCGAACCGCTGACCGTACGGGGGTGGATAAAAACCGCCCGGGACAGCAAGAACGTGGTATTTCTGGAACTTTCGGACGGCTCCTGCCTCCGGGGGCTGCAGGGGGTCATTGATAAAACCTCCGGGGACTTTCCCCTGGACCGGCTCTCCACCGGAACGGCGGTGGAAGTCCGGGGCCGCCTCTGCCCCTCCGCCGGGGCCAAGCAGGAGGTGGAACTGGCGGTTCAATCCCTCACCGTGCTGGGGGACTGCCCTCCGGACTTTCCCCTGCAAAAAAAACGCCACAGCTTTGAGTACCTACGGGAAATTGCCCACCTAAGGCCCCGGACCAACACCTTTGGGGCGGTCTGCCGGGTGAGGAGCCGTTTAAGCTACGCCATTCACCGTTTTTTTCAGGACCGGGGCTTTTTCTACATCCACACCCCCATCATCTCCGCCTCGGACTGCGAAGGGGCGGGGCAGATGTTCAGCGTAACCGCCCTGGACCTTAGCAGCCCTCCCCGCACCCCGGAAGGGGGGGTCGACTACGGAGAAGATTTTTTTGGCAAACCCGCCCGGCTCACGGTAAGCGGCCAGTTGGAGGCGGAAACCTTAGCCCTGGCCTTAAAAAACGTTTACACCTTCGGGCCCACCTTCCGGGCGGAAAAATCCTCCACCACCCGCCACCTGGCGGAGTTCTGGATGGTGGAGCCGGAAATGGCCTTCTGCGACATTGCCTTAAATCAGGA
>JAISRN010000041.1 GCA_031273605.1 Spirochaetales bacterium
CTCCAGGCTTTGCCTTCCCGCAATGATGCAGTCCCTGCCCCGGGGGTCCTCCAGCCAAAAGTGAAAGCCCCCGGGCTTTAAGAGGAGGTTACGGCTTGTCAACATGGCAGGGCTTTATGTTCCAGATTTCCCGGGCATACTCGGCAATGGTCCGGTCCGAAGAAAACTTTCCCGAATGGGCAATGTTGGCCAGGGACGCCCGGTACCACTCCGCAGGCTTTTTGTATTTTTCCGAGGCCCTTTTTTGGGCTTCAATATAGGAGGGCAGATCGGCAATGTGCATATAGTAATCGTGGCTGCTTAGGGTGTCCACGATGGGGTTAAAGATCCCCGGTTCGGAAATGCTGAAGTAGCCCCCGGAAATAAGATCAATCACCTGCTTGATTTCGGGGAACTCTAAAAAGTACTCATGGGGATCGTAGTGTCTCCGGAGGTCTTCAACCTCCTCGGCGGTCAGGCCAAAGATAAACATATTTTCCTTCCCCGCCTCTTCCATAATTTCAATATTGGCCCCGTCCAGGGTGCCCATGGTTAAGGCCCCGTTCAGCATGAACTTCATGTTGCTGGTTCCCGAAGCCTCGGTTCCCGCGGTGGAGATCTGTTCGGAAATATCGGAGGCGGGAAAGATGAGTTCCGCCAGGGAAACGTTGTAGTTGGGCAGAAAGAAAACTTTGATTAAGTTTCTCACGTCCCGGTCCCCATTGATCACCTGGGAGATGTTGTTCACCAGTTTAATGATCAGCTTGGCCATTTCATAGGCCGGGGCGGCCTTGCCGGCAAAAACAAAGGTCCGGGGCGGAATGTCCTCCCCCGCCCTCACCCGCTCGTAAAGGGCAATAATATGAAGGATGTTTAAAAGCTGCCGCTTGTACTCGTGGATTCGCTTAACCTGTACATCCATAAGGGAATCCGGATCAAAGCCAAAGCCGTAATTTTCGATACAGTAGTTGGAAAGGGTTACCTTGCCCTGGCGCTTAACCTGGGCCAGTTTTTCCAAAAAGGCGGCGTCCCCCCCCAGATTGTCCAACCGGCGCAGTTCGGTTAAATCGGTGATCCATTTATCGCCGATGGCCTGGGTAATGAGTTCCGCCAGGGGCCGGTTGGCCTTCAAAAGCCAGCGCCGCTGGGTGATGCCGTTGGTCTTATTGTTAAAACGGTCGGGAAAGAGGGCGTAAAACTCCGGCACCAGTTTTTCTTTTACCAGCCGGGAATGAATCTCCGCCACCCCGTTGACCGAATGGGAGCCTAGGATGGCCAGGTGGGCCATGCGAATCCGCCGCTGTTCCCCCTCCTGAATCAGGGAAAGCCGGGATAGTTTTTCCCCGTCCCCCGGATAGTGTCCCGATACCATCTGCAGGAAAAAATGATTAATCCCGTAGATGATCTCCAAATGCCGGGGCAGATGCCTTTCAAAAAATTCCACCGGCCAGGTCTCCAGGGCCTCGGGCATAAGGGTATGATTGGTGTAGCCAAAGGTTTTAACCGTGATGTCCCAGGCCCGGTTCCATTCCACCTGCTCCTCGTCCACCAGGAGCCGCATGAGTTCCGCCACCGCGATGGACGGGTGGGTGTCGTTCAGTTGAATGGCGACTTTTTCGGGAAAAGAGTCGATGGGCAGATTCATGGTTTTAAACCGGCGGAAAATATCCTGCAGGGAGGCGGAAACAAAAAAGTACTGCTGGCGGAACCGGAGCTCCTTCCCCGACATGATGGCGTCATTGGGGTAAAGAACGCTGGTAAGGCTTTCCGCCTGGGCCTTTTGATCCAGGGAATCGTAGTACTCCCCCTTGTTGAAGGCCTCCAGGTTAAACTGAACGGGGCTGCGGGCTTCCCACAGCCTGAGGGTATTGGCAATGTTCCCGCCGTAACCAATGATGGGGGTATCGTAGGGAACAGCCATGAGCTTGGTGGTTTCTACCCAAAAGCAGCGGCCCTTCTTGTTCCGGGCCACCCGGCCGCCGAATTCCACCATAACGGAAATATCGTTACGCCGGATCTCCCAGGGGTTAATCTGCTTAAGCCAGTCATCGGCGGTTTCCACCTGATAGCCGTTGCGAATCTCCTGCTTAAAAAAGCCGTACTTGTAGCGCAGGCCGTAGCCGTAGGAGGGAATCTCCAGGGTGGCCAGGGAATCCAGAAAGCAGGCCGCGAGCCGCCCCAGGCCGCCGTTGCCAAGCCCGGAGTCCACCGCGGCGGTGTCAAATTCCTTCCAGTCGATGCCGTCTTCCTTGAGGAATTCCATCACCTTATCGTAGATTCCCAGGTTGAGCATGTTGCTTTCCAGGGCCCTGCCCATGAGAAACTCAAAGGAAAAGTAACTGATGCTCTTTACCTGATCCTTCTCATGCTTGTTCTTGGTGGCAAAGAGCCGGTCTACGATCCGGTCCCGAACGGCATTGGCTAAGGCTATGTACTTGTCCGTACCGTGGCTGAATTTAAGGGAAACCGCCTGACTGTAGTTAAGCTGATCTAAAAAACCCTTTCTGAGGGCCTCTTTGGTGTAACCCGTCCGGGCATCGTCATTATCTATCACTTCTCTCTCCTTGTGCGAATAAGGGCATAGGCCCGAATAACCTCTCCTACGCTCCAAGCCTGGGCAAAAGAGCCCTTCCCCCGGGGGTTCTCCCCGTCGCCGTCAAAAACTTCGGAAAGGGAACCCAGCCCCTGTTCCCCCAGATGACGGCGGAGAAAACTATCCAGGTAATCCTCCCAATAATCAAGCTCCCCGGGGAGTTCCTCCGGTTCCGCCAGGGCCAGGGAGGCCTCCACCATGATCCCCAAAAGCCAGGGCCACGCGGTTCCCTGGTGGTACCGGGAATCCCGGGTGGGACCGTCCCCCTCGTAGCGGCCCTGGTACTCCGGGTCCCCCGGCGCCAGGGTTCGCAGCCCCGAGGGGATAAGCAGCTCCCTTTTGGCGCAGGCCACCACCCCCCGGCCCTTCTCCTTAGGCAGCAGCCCCGGCGCCGCGGCGGCAAAAAGCATATTGGGGCGAATCTTCCGGTCCGCCCCGCCCTCCCGAAAGGTGTCCGTCAGGGTCCCCAGGTCTTCCAGCCAGAAGGTTTTCAGGAAGGCCGGGGGAATCATCCGGTAAAGCTCCTCGGCCTTTTCCCGATTGGGTCCGGAGGCCCCGGTTTGGTCCGCCAGTCCCCGGTAAAGCCCCAGGGCCTGAAAAAAGAGGGCGTTCAGTTCCACCGCGTAACCGTAGCGGGGGGTTACCGGGCGGCCCCAGGCAATGGCGTCCATCCAGGTAAGCTGGGTTTTCCAGGAGCCCGTATCCAGGAGCCCCTGGGAATCCAGCCGGCAGTTAGGAACCCGGCCTTCCAGAAAGGCGCTGAGAATCTGATCCGCCACTCCAAAGAAGGCCGCCCCGGCTTCCCGCCGGGGGCCCTGATCCAAAAATTCCAGATACTTTCCCAGGGCCCAAAGGTAGAGCAGCCCGGCGTCAATGGAATTGTAGGAGGTGAAGCCCTGCATCTCCCCCAGGGTGTTGGGAATGAGGCCGTTTTTTATGTGGGACCCGTAATCCCGGAGAACCGCCTTCCCCCAGTCTTCCCGGCCGCTGCAGAAGGTAAGCCCCGGCAGGGCAATCATGGTGTCCCTTCCCCATTCCCCAAACCAGGGGTACCCCGCCACCAGGGAATGCTGCCCCAGGCTGTTGGTAACGAAAAAGCGCTCCCCCCCCAGGGTCAGAAGCCGACGGCGGAAACCCACGGGATCCCCGGCAAAGTCCTTAACCGGGTCTAAGTCCGGGGCAAGGCCGCGGCTCTTGGCCAGGGCCTCCTCGCAGGGGGAAGCCTTGTCCGCCTCCGCCGCGGGAACCCCCCGGAAAACCCAGGGCCGGCCGGAGAGGAGCCGGACCCGGATTAGCCCCGGGGAAAACCGGTCCTCCCGAAAATCCTGCCCCCGTTCCTGCTCCCGGGCATATTCAATATTATACTCCCAAAAAAAGTTTTCCACCGCCTCCCATTCCCCGGAAAAGGTCATCGCCAGGCCGGGCAGTCCCTGGTAGGGGTTGACCTGGAGCCCTCCGGGAACCGGGGTCCAGAGGGGATTAACCGCGGGGTTGGCCCGGGAAAGGTGGTGGCTGTTGCGGTAGGAAAAGTAGGGCCTCACCTCAATTTCCTGCTCCTCCGGCCCCCCTTCCCCGGCAAAATAGGTGAAGGCCACAAAGACCGCCGCCTCTCCGGGGAGCATGAACACCTCTTTGACAAGGCGGGCCTCCCCCAGTTTGTAGGTCCACCGGGGAAAGGGCAGGAGGGAAAATTCCGCCAGGTCCCGGCTGCCCTGGGGAAACACCAGGGAGGGGAAGCGTTTTACCGGCAGCAGGTACTCCCGGCCCCCTATCTTGAGGGAGGCTTCCAGGGAAGAGAGCAGAACGTAGCGCCCCTCCATCCCCGGCAGGGGGGTTACCAGCAGGCCGTGGTACTTCCGGGTAAGGCAGTCGATGATGGAAGAGGAGGCAAAGGCCCCCCGGCGGTTGGTAACCAGCCACTCCCGGTCGCCGTGGGCTTCGATTTCAAAGGGGCTTTGAAAAACCGCGGGATTTTGATCAGGGACTTTCGGACTCAATGGCTCGGTCATGGGCGCCTCCTCCCCTCTCCTATTAAATATCCCCTATTATACCTTATTAACCGATTTTAGTCCATGCCGCCGACAGCCTAGCGCTGGGCGGTTTTGCGATCCTGGGCCGTGAGGAGGGCCTTCCGCAGACGGATAGACCGGGGGGTTACTTCCACCTGCTCCCCCTCCCGGATAAACTGAATGGCCGCCTCCAGGGTCATGGGCAGCACGGGGGTAAGGGTTACGGCCTCGTCCTTGCCGGCGGCCCGCATGTTGGAGAGCTTTTTAGTTTTGCAGGGATTAACATTGAGGTCGATGCCCCGGTTGTGCTCCCCGATGATCATCCCCTCGTAAACCGGCATTCCGGGAAGGATAAAAAGGCGGCCCCGGGGTTCCAGGTTGAACAAAGCGTAGGGAACCGCCTCGCCGCTCCGGTCCGCCACCAGGGACCCGTTGGCCCGCTGGGGAAAATCCCCCCGGTAGGCTTCGTAGCCCGACAGGTAGGAATTGATAAGCCCCGTACCCTTGGTGTCGGTGAGGAATTCGTCCCGGTAGCCGATGAGCCCCCTTGAGGGAATGCTGAACTCCAGCCTAACCCGGCCGGCGGAATGGGATAAATAGGAAAGCATGATTCCCCGGCGGCGGCTGAGTTTTTCCGTAACCGCCCCCTGGTAGGCCTCGGCGCAGTCAATGTAGAGATGCTCCACCGGTTCGGTAATCCCGCCGCCCTCCCGGCGAAAGATAACCTCCGGCCGGCCGACGGTCATTTCGTAGCCCTCCCGGCGGAGGGTTTCGATGAGGATCACCATCTGAAACTCCCCCCGGCCCTTGACAAGGCAGCCCTCTCCGGTTTCCAGGTCTTCCATCCTGAGGGAGACGTTTTTCCGACATTCCTTGGCCAGCCTTTCCCGAAGCTTGCTGAACTGAACAAACCGGCCTTCCTGGCCGTTCAGGGGGGAGGTATTGGCGGAAAAACGCATGGAAACCGTGGGTTCGTCCACCATAAGCCGGTGGAGGGGCGGCAGGGCCTTGCCCCCTAAGAGGGCCTCCCGGCTGCAGATGGTGTCCCCGATGTGCACCTCGTCGATCCCCGAGAGCACCACGATCTCCCCCGGTCCCGCTTCTTCCACATCCTTTAAGGCGGGGCCTTCGTAACACTGAAGCCGCCCCACCGAAAGCTCCCGCTCCCGGCTCCCCTCCCCTAAGCAGCAGAGGCGGTCCTTGGCCCGGACGGCGCCGTTCTGCACCTTGCCGATGGCCAGGCGTCCCAGGTAGTCGGAATAGGAGAGGTCCGAAACCATCATTTGAAAGGGCGCCCCGGGGAGGTAGGAGGGGCCGGGAATCTGTTCCAGGATGGTCTCAAAGAGGGGGCTTAGATCCCTGCCGGAGTCCCCCAGGCCCTTGAGGGCAACCCCGGCCTTGCCGTTGGCATAGAGGAGGGGAAACTCAAGCTGATCCTCCCGGGCGTCCAGATCGATGAGGAGATCGTAAACTTCGCTCAAGACCTGGGCCGGCCGGGCGTCGGAGCGGTCAATCTTGTTGATCACCAGGATAAGTTTAAGCCCCAGGGCCAGGGCCTTGCTGAGGACAAAGCGGGTTTGGGGCAGGGGGCCCTCGGAGGCGTCCACCAGGAGCAATGCGCCGTCCACCATGGAGAGGGCCCGTTCCACTTCGCCGCCGAAATCCGCGTGCCCCGGGGTATCCAGGATGTTGATCCGCACCCCCTTCCACACCACGCTGCAATTTTTGGCGGCAATGGTGATTCCCCGTTCCCGCTCTAAATCCATGTTATCCATCACCCGTTCTTCCACCACCTCGCCGGTCCGGAAAACCCCGCTCTGGGAGAACATGGCGTCCACCAGGGTGGTTTTGCCGTGATCGACGTGGGCAATGATGGCAATATTTCTGATATGAGAATTGGTAGTTTTAACGTTTCCCCCCATGCTAAAAACCAAGCCGGGCTATTTCCCCGGCTAAAAATTCTCCCAGGGCCCGGTGGGACTCCGGGGAGAGGTGAACCCCGTCAATGGGGCTGGGGGGAGCCACGGGGGCGGAATCTAAAAAATAGCAATTCATTATTTTAGCCAGCCGGGAAAACTCCTCCCCCAAAAGGCGGATTTTTTCCGGCCCCGGGGCGCACTCCCGGATGTCGAAGCAGGCCTCATCGGGGTTGCCGGGGATGATGGCCGGGGGCGACACAATGAGGATGGCCGGGTCCCCCTCCTCCGGACCGAAGCCCCCGCCCCGGGCAGCTTCGATGAGGGTACGCAGCCCCCGGCTGATACTGACGATTTCTTTTTGATAAACCAGTTTGGTGTCGTTGGTGCCCAGCATAAATACAATCAGATCAATGGGCCGGTGGGTGTCTAAAATCATGGGGAAGGCAAACATGCCGTTCCGGTGGGGAACGTAGGGATCGGGAAAGCAGGTGTTCCGCCCGTTGAGCCCCTCGGGAATGACATTACAGCGGGGACCCAGCAACTGCTGAAGGATGGATGTCCACCGAAGCTCGTAGGCCAGCCGCCGGCCGGTGGCGGGATCGAAACCCCAGGTATTGGAATCCCCGTAACAAAGAATAGATTTCATAAAGGTGAGTCTGCCGGAAAACCCCGGCCCTGTCAAGCCAACTCCGCAGGGCATTCACAAGGAAGAAGAACCACGAAAATCACACGGAAGGACGCGAAAATAAGAGTTTTTGTATTCCCCTCCGTGTGCTCCGTGTGCTCCGTGAGGGATAAAAGGCGACTGCCCTCACGGACCCCACGGACGGCCGGCAACGGGTCCAAGCGGGGTCCACTTACCTGTTGCCTTCCCTAAATTTTTAACTCTTCGACCACAGGTCTCTTCTGTATTCCCCGGCCTTTGGGCTTGCGGCATTATACGCGTTTTTAAGGCGATCGCTGCCGGCGCCGCTTTCGCCACCGGGGAAGGCGTTACTTCCAATTGTCGTGTTCTCTCCCCCAAAGGTTACGCTGATAAGATTACGGCAGTAGGAAAAAGCCCAGCCCCCAATGTTGGTAACGGCGGCGGGGAAGGTGACGCTCGTGAGGGCTTCGCATTGGTAAAAAGCGTAGCTATTGATAGTAGTGAGCGCGTCGGGGAAGGTGATGTCCGCCAGGTTGGAGCAGTAAGCAAAAGCGTCGCTATTGATAGTAGTCAGCGTGGCGGGGAAGGTGATGCCCGTCAAGTTGGAGCAGTTATAAAAAGCACTGCTCCCAATGTCGGTAACACTGTTTGGGATGGCATAACTCGTCTCGCTGCGGCCATTCGGATACTGAATCAGGGTCGATTGATCCTTGTTAAAGAGTACCCCCCCCGCGCTGCTGTAGTTTTGGTTAGCGCTGTCCACCGTTATGGCGCTCAACTGATAGCAGGCAACAAAAGCCATGTTCCCGATGCTGGTAACACCGGCAGGAATGGAGACCCCCGTAAGGTTGGAGCAGCCAGCAAAAGCGGAGTTCCCAATGCTGGTAACGCCGACAGGAATGGAGACGCTCGTAAGCCCTGTGTAGGCAAAAGCGTAGTCCCCAATGGCGGTAACACCGGCGGGAATGAAGACCTCCGTAAGGTTGTAGCAGCCAGCAAAAGCGGAGTTCCCAATGGCGGTAACACTGTTTGGGATTGCATAACTCGTATCGCTGCGCCCCGCCGGATACTGGATAAGGGTCGATTTATCCTTGGTAAAGAGTACCCCGCCCGGGCTGCTGTAGTATTGGTTAGCGCCGGCCACCGTTATGCCACTCATCTGGCGGCAGAAAGTAAAAGCGGAGTTCCCGATACTGGTAACACCGGCGGGAATGGAGACGCCCGTAAGGTTGTAACAGCTAGAAAAAGCGTAGTGCCCGATACTGGTAACACCGGGGGGAATGGTAACGCTCGTAAGGTTGTAGCAGTTATAAAAAGCGTTGTCCCCGATGCCGGTAAGGCTGTTGGGCAGGATAATGCCTTTGATATAGCTATTGTCATAAATGATGTTCATATCGTTGCCGGATGGGGATGAACTGCCTTCTACACTATTCCCCGTGGCGGAACAGCCGGAAAGGTTAAGAATCACGTACTTGCCGGATTGCTCAACCGCGTCGGCAATGGCGCCCCAGGCATCGCTGATGTTGATAGCCGGAAGGGTAACCGTATACGGAGTCTCCGGGGTGTTGGGGCCCCTGGCGTTAAGAAAGCCGGTAATCCCGTTAATAACCGCCGCCTGGTCAGGGGGGACGGTATTGCCGCCCACAGGGTTGGAACACCCCGGCACAACCAGGGCAAGCCCCAGCAGAAGCAGAAGGCCGCGGATTCCGGATATCCCTTGCTTTGTTTTCATGAACCTATCTCCTTTACCCATGCCGCCAAAAGGGCAGGACAGAAAAATTCTCCGCCCCCAGGGGCGGCATAAAAAAAGCCGCCCCCTCCGCAGAGGGAGGGACGGCGTTTTTTGTTGAGGATGGTGAGGAAGGAATAAACCTACTTACTGTCTGTACCTGAGAGAGAGAGAGAGAGAGAGAGAGAGAGAGAGCAAGAACCGTGCCAAAGGGCAAAATATTGGGAGAAAAATTGTAAAAATACATCAAGCCGGGGAGATAGCTCATAGGCCCCCTATTTTGTATAGCCCTATACTACAGAATCCCGGAGAATATTGCAAGAGCCAAATCCGCAGGGCATTCACAAGAAAAACAACCACGGACCCCACGGACGGGAACACGGACGGCCGGCAACGGGTCCAAGCGGGTAAAATTAAAATTTCTGGACAGAAAGCCAAAAAGCCCATAAAATGAATCAAAAACAGGAGCCCAAAAATGAAAGTACTGGCGGCAGGAAGTTTGATCCAGGCCATGGCCCTGATAAAAGAGGCCTACCCGGGGCCCTTTGAAGCGGAGTACGGCCCGGCGGGGTTTTTGCGGGAACGGATTGAGCAGGGGGAAAGGGCGGACCTCTTTTTATCCGCCAACACCGCCCACCCGGAAAAACTTCTTAAGGCGGGGCTGGTGAAAAAGGCAATTCCCTTTGCCGCCAACACCCTCTGCCTCATTGTCCGGGAGGGCCTTGAGGGGCGGGACTGGTTTGAGTTAATCTCCGACCCCCGGCTAAAGGTGGGAATCACCGTTCCCGGCAAGGACCCTTCGGGAGATTACGCCTTTGAATTTTTTGACCGCATAGAAAAGGATCACCCGCCGGTGGGGGCCCGGTTAAAAGAGCGGTCCCGGCAGCTCTTTGGGGGCGGTCCGGGGGCCGGCCTGCCCATTCCGCCGGGGGAAAACCCGGTTTCCTTTTTTATCGGCGCCGGCGAGGCGGACCTTTTTGTGGCTTACAAAAGCATCGCCCTTTCGGGGGCCGTTTCTCCCTTAAGCTATGTCGACATACCCCCGGCCTATAACATCCGGGCCCTCTACGCCATGGGAATCATCACCGGCGCCGGGGAAGCCCTGGGGGAATTCCTCTGTTCCTCCGAAGGGCAGGACTGCCTAATCCGGGCCGGCTTTACGGGAATTTCAAACTCAACCCCGCCGGGAGTCAGCGCCCCTCCCGATTCAACGGCTTTTTAAAAAGGAGAACCCCTATGCAGCACGAAATCACCAGCCCCCATGACCTTCTGCTCCCCGGCGGCAGCCTTGCGGAGAGCGGCTGGGCCCGAAAGCCCCTTCTGCGCTACAACCGGGAGCAGATCCCCTTTCCCCCTAAGCGGTTTAAGGAATGGCACTATTTTTTTTGCGGGGACGAAACTTTCGGCATCGGCTTTTCCATAGCCAATATTGGTCCTTTGCACAATTATTCTATCAGCTTTCTGGATTTTAAAAATAAGACCCAGATTAACGCCAGTTCCCCCTGCCTCCCCAAGGACAGCCTGCTTGTGATGCCCGAGGACTCCTACGGGTCCCTGCGTTTTAAGTCGGAGGAGGCGGAATGTGGGATTACCGGAAGCCGGGAAAAGATTGTGTTTAAATCCCAATGGAAAAATTTTAAAGACGGGGACTCTCTTGTTATGGATTTTACCCTTTGGATGCCCCAGGGGGACACCCTTTACCATTGCTTTCCCTTTACCCAGGAGGCGGGGCAGTTTTTTTACGCCCACAAGATCGCCGGCATTCCCCTGGAGGGGAGCTTTAGCCTGGGGGCCCTCAAGGGAACCTTTGATCCGGAAAGGGCTTTTGCCGTTCAGGATTGGGGGCGGGGCATTTGGCCCAGGGAAACCCACGCGTACTGGGGGGGCGGCAGCGGCAAGGCGGGGGGCAAACGATTAAGCTTTAACATAGGCTGGGATTACAAGCACAGCGACACCTCCGCCGCGGGGGAAAATGCCATTTTCTGCGAGGGACGGATTCACAAGATTGGGGACGTGGTTTTTCATGTGGACGAAAATCAGGCCGAATGGCTTAAGCCCTGGACCTTTACTTCCCCGGACCGCCGGTTTGAGTTAACCATGGAGCCCATCCTGGATCGCCGGACCGAAGGGCCCCTGGGACCTTCCCACCAGGTCTTCGGCTACTATTCCGGAGAGGTGGAGCTTGACGGGGGCGAAAGGCTCGCCCTCCGCCGGGTTTTTGGCTTTGCGGAAAAAAATATCTACCGTTGGGGACTGGTGGAGGACAGGGCCCCTCAATGACCACGGACCTCACGGACAGATTTACGGATTGATTGTTTGCGAAGGGTACAACCCCGGCCGCTTGCGGCGGTTGGTTTCGGATTGGCTCCTTGCATAAAACAATATCAGCGCGTATAATGCGGTAAGGCCTTAAAATAATGGCCCGTGGAAGATGGGCCAAAGACAAGACAGGCCCCGGAGCGTCTCCGGTAAAAACCAAAAAGGGCTTGGTTTACCCTGTTTTACGTGGATGATATAATGACGGATTTTTATAATGCTTATACGCGGCATATAGAAGACGCTGAATTTCTCTTTTCGGCTTCTCATTTGGGAAACGCCGATCAGATCTATGGATATGCGGCTGAATGTGGATTAAAATGTCTTATGCTTCATTTCGGTATGCCTGTAGATATTACCGGGTAATCCTTTTGATAATTGGTCCGTAAACAACCGATATGAGCATGAATCAGTTTTTACTACAGCCTTCGTTTTGGCGCACAAAAATGGCGCTGGCGCGGTCAGGGCGCTGGTTAGCAAAGCAATTCTTGAAGGATGGCTGCTTCCATGAAAACATTCGATGAAATAATTCCGGCTATAAGCGAAGCGCTGGCGGGGCAGGAGAATAACCTTGAAAAAATCGGGTGTCTTGTTGTTAACCGCGATTTAAATGGTCGTATTCGTCTTGTAGTAAAGGACAGCGTTAAAAAAAATGCAACCGCGGCAAGGGCTCTCGATGTAATTGTTGAGCTGCTTTCCCGGGAACTTGAGGGCCGGTTTCCAAACGGAACCAATGTTTTGTATGAACCTGATCCGCTAAACGTATTAAAGAACACGGCTCATTTTTCATTGCCCGGCTTTCCTGGTGTCATTATTGCCGACAGGCTTATTAATTCCAGTGATTGGCTGTCTATTGAACCG
>JAISRN010000095.1 GCA_031273605.1 Spirochaetales bacterium
CCCCATTAAAAACCTCCCTCTCCGGGGCTTTCCCCAGGGGGAGGAAGGGGCGGAAGATAAAAACCTGGTCAGGAGGCTAAGGGCCGGAATTGAGACCGCCCTGGGGCTGGCGGCGGTGGCGGGGGACCGGGATTTCCTGCTGGAGGCCGCCGCCCTGGCGGGGGAATTTCAGGATGAGATTAATCAAACAAAACGCCTCGGCAAAACCTTAAGTTTTCAGGATGTGGCCGAGCTGGCGGTGGAGGTTCTTAAAACCAACCTTTCGGTCCGCCGGTTTTACAAAAACCGGATTAAGTACATTATGATTGACGAGTTTCAGGATAACAACCGGCTTCAAAAGGAACTGCTCTACCTTCTGGCAGAAAAAACCTCCGCCGAAACTCCGGGGGTTCCCGGCCCGGAAGACCTGAACCCGGATAAACTCTACTTTGTGGGGGACGAAAAGCAGTCAATCTATCGCTTCCGGGGGGCCGATGTTTCGGTTTTCAAGGGCCTTTCAAAGGAGCTTTCCTCCTGCGGCGGCCGGGCCCTGTCCCTCCGAACCAATTACCGCAGCGAGCCGGACCTGATTGCTTTTTTTAACCCCCTCTTTTCCCGGGTTTTAAGCTCCCCGGAGGAGGCCGAAGATTTTGAGGCGGCCTTTGAATCCCTGGCGCCCCGGCGGGAGGAGGGGGAAAAACTGGTTCCCCGGATTGAGCTTTGGTACTTTCCCCTTCCCGATAATGACGGGGAGGAGGAAGAAAACCCGGAACCGGAAGACCTCCTGGACCCCCAGGAAACCGAAGCCTTTGAGTTGGCCCGGTTTATCCGCCGGACCGTGGAAGAAAAAAGCCTGCCGGTGCGGAAGGACGGAAAGATCCGGCCGGCGGCCTATGAGGACTTTGCCCTGCTGCTCAGGAGCAACACCAGTCAGTTCTCCTATGAGCGGTGGTTCCGCCGGCTGGGGGTGCCCTTTGAGGTGGAAAACCCTTGCAGCTTTTTTTTAGAGGCGGTGGTCAACGACATTACCGCTTTTTTAAGACTCCTGCTGGACCCCCAGGACCTCTTTGCCTTGACGACCTTCCTCCGTTCCCCCCTGGTCAATCTCCCCGATGATTCCCTAAGCCTGCTGCTGCTGCAAAATCTCCCGGACCCCCTGGGACCGGAGGGCTGGGAACTGATGCCCAGGGAATCGGACCGGAACAAGCTCCGCCAGGCCTGGGAAATGCGGCAGGAATTGCTTGCCCTGGCCGACAGGGTTCCCCACCGGGAACTCATAGACCGGATCTGGCATGAATGGGGCTACCGGTATTTCATTTTGCAGGATCCTTCCTATCATAACTACCTGGATTTTTTTGATTACTTTTTTGCCCTGGCCCAGGGGGCGGATCAGCAGGGCTTAAGCCTGGCGGCCTTTGTGGATAGGCTTATCCCCAGGCTGGGCCGGGCGGAAAAGGCGCCGGACCTCAAAATTATGAAGCCCCCCAGGAGCGGGGTGAGGATCATGACCATCCACGCTTCCAAGGGGCTGGAGTTTCCCGTGGTTATCCTGGCTAATGCGGGCAACGAAGGGCGTCAGCAAAACGCCGGTTCTTCTTCCTGCTATTTTTCCCCCTCCCTGGGCATTTCCTTCCGCTTAAATCCTCCGGGAGACAAAGCGGGAAATCCTATTTACAATGAAATTAGGGATGAAGAAGATACCCGGCAGAAGGCAGAGCTAAAACGCCTCTTTTACGTGGCCCTAACCAGGGCGGAAAGCCACCTCATTGTGGCGGGGCATCATAACCGCAATAAAAATTATTTTAAAGCCGATTCTTCTTTAGACCCCCAAACCTCCCTGCTTAACCTTTTTCTCCTGGGCCTGGATTTTAAATTTGGCGCCGGTATAAAGCCGGAAAACGCAGAGGTTCTCAGGCCCTATTTAAAGCTCCTCTCTCCCCTGCCGGTACGGGAGGCCGAATCCCTAAGCCTTCCGGTGAAGCGGCGGAACCCGGCGGAAATCCTGGCCTGGGCCAAGGCCGCCCCGTCCCCGGAATTTTCCCTTCCCCGGCGGCAAAGGGGGGTTTTGGACTTTCTGCGGGAGTCTTCCCCGCCGGGCTTGGGGGAGTCCGGGGGGCAGCGGGTTCCCCTGCCGGACCCGGAGATGGACTCCCTGATCGCCGCCAATCATTGGGAAACCCTTTTTGGAAGCCTCTGCCACCTCCTGTTGGAGGAGGCCCTCAGTTCCGATCCCCGGCCAGGGCGGGAAAAGGAAAAGGAGGAGCTTCTGTCGGACCTGGGGGCCGAGGACAGCCGGGCCCTTACCCAGGCCGCCGAAAGGCTTTGCCAGGGATTTTTAAAAACTCCCCTGGGGGCCAAGCTCAAAGGCGGCCTGGAGAAGTACTGCGAGTTTGATTTTTTGCTCCGGAAAGAGGAGGGCGCCGGGGGGCTTCCCCTCTTCCTTCACGGGCGGATCGATTTTTTGGCCCGGTGCGGCAAGGACGGCCCTGAAGGAGAAACGGAATGGATTGTGGCGGACTTTAAGGCCGGCGCCGAAAAGGAGGGCAGCCTGGCTTTTGCCCAGCTTGCCCTTTACCGTGAGGCGGTGGGGGAAATGTTTCCCGGCTACGGGGTCCGGTGTTTTGTCTGCTATCTTCGAGACGGTTCGGCGGAGGAACTAAAATGACCGAAAAATTAAGACCCATTCAAGAGCTTTCCCCCGGAGAGGCGGGGAACCTGGCCTACATTCTTACCGACATTGACGACACCCTTACCCGGGAGGGCCGGGTGGAGGCGGCGGTTTACGGAGCCCTCTGGCGGCTTAAAGAGAGGGGCTTTGAGGTGATCCCCGTAACCGGCCGGCCGGCCGGCTGGTGCGATCTTATTATCCGCCAATGGCCGGTGGAAGCGGTGGTGGGAGAAAACGGGGCCTTTGTGTACTACCGGGAAGACGGCCAAATCAAAACCTACACCCACCCGGCGGCGGAACAGGCGGCGGGGCCGGAAAAAGAAGACCCCCTCCGGGAGATTCGGGATAAACTGGCCCGGATACTCAAGGCGGTTCAAAAGGAGGTTCCCGGCGCCCGGAGCGCCCGGGATCAGTTTGCCCGGATTTACGACCTGGCCATAGATTTTAACGAAGACCCTCCCCGGCTGGGCCTTGAGGCGGCGGCCAAAATTCAGGAAGTATGCCAAGCCTGGGGCGCCCAGGCCAAAATCAGCTCCATCCATGTCAACGCGTGGTTTGGCGATTACGACAAGCTGTCCATGACTAAGCTGTTTTTAACTAACCGCCGGGGAGAGGGGGAGCTTAAAAGCCGGGTTTTTTTCTTTGGGGATTCTCCCAATGACGAGCCCATGTTTTCCTTTTTTCCCTTAAGCTGCGGAGTAGCCAATATCCGGCCCTTTCTACCCGGAATGAAAAACCCCCCCGGCTTTTTGGCCTCCCGCTCTTTTGGAGACGGCTTTGTGGAAGGGGTGGAAAGAATTCTGCAAATTAAATGAAACCGGATCTTGTTTTTAAGGCTGTTTTTGCCGATAAAAGATTATGGCGTTTTTAGGCATTATTAATTCAGACCCGGAAATTAAAAAATTAACGGAAATGGCTTTTTCTAAAACTCCTGTTTCGGCCTACGATGAGATCAGATTTTTTTCTAATGAAGACGAAATTCAGGAATTTTTAATTTACGACCTTCCGGAAATCGTGGTTATCAATTTTTCCGATCCCTCTGTTAATCTTGACAGGATTGTTTCCCTTATCAAGGGGGATCACAGTTTTCTTAATTTTGGCATTGTGGGATTGTTCCGCCATGAACAAGCCAATGAAGAAACCATCCTGGGAAAATACAAAGACCTTAACGTTCTTACCCTGCTGGACAACAACCGGCTTAGAACCCACCTGCCCAAAAATATTCAAATTATCGAAGAAAACTATCAGATCATTTTTCAGAGAGAGTTTACCAAAAATCTGATGGATGGGGGTTCGGGAAGTTTTATCATTGATAACGATCTGCTGGCGGTTCCCCTTTTTGCCGGCATCGGCGCTACCATCATGGCCCAGCGGGGACTCATTAACCCCGACAATAAAATGCACCTGCAATTAGCCTTGGGGGAACTTATTATTAATGCGGTGGAACACGGCAACTGCGGCATTAGCTATGATGAAAAAACCGCGAGCATGGAGAATGGTTTTTCCGTGGTGGATCTGGTGGCGGAAAAATGCAAAAACCCCGATATTGCCAAAAAAAAGGTGGAGTTTCTCTGGGAGATCCGGAACGACAAAACCCTGTTTACGATTCGCGACGAGGGCAATGGTTTTGATGTTAAGGCCCATTTAAGAAAAATTGCCCAGCAGAGCGATATGAGTCTCCATGGCCGGGGAATCCGCATGGCCACCATGCTCTCCCAGGAGCTGCATTACAACGCCAAGGGCAACCAGGTAACCCTGGTTATTAACCATGACAGCCAGATAGAAGGGGCTGTGCCGGAGGGGTTTTCCCAGGCTACAACACTAAACGTGAAGCCCGGCGATATTGTGTTTACCGAAAATGAACCTTCGGACTTTCTTTATTACATTGTTTCGGGAAAGTTTACGGTTTATCATAACGAAAAACCGGTGGGATTCTTAACCCCCAGGGATATTTTTATGGGAGAGCTGGCTTTTCTTCTTAATAAAAAACGAACAGCCACGGTAAAGGCGGACAGCCGGGGCAAGCTGATTATGGTGGACCGGAAGAGCTTTGTTAATGTTATCCGCAACTATCCCCACTACGGGATATTTCTTTCAAAATTGCTGGCCAAGCGCCTAATCCGCAGCAACGCCTTTAACGCCTCCAAGTAGCCTAAAACCCCTTAAATCTGTGGGCCAAAATAACCGGTTTTGGAACTGCCTCATTTGACTTTAATCCCTTTGCGAACTAATATAAAAGAGAAAGATGCAAACTCTAAATCCCCGGCGGCTGGGGCGAATTAATAAAAGATTAGATTCTCATTTCCACGGACAGGTTAAGGCGGTTTTAGAAGAGGACTGCCTTGTTCTGACCGGCGAATTGGATCGCTGGGAAGACGCCGTTAAGGCCGGACAATTGGCGGTTAAGGGCCTGGGTTTCCGGGGATTCGTTAATAAGGTGCGGACCGGCAGCCCGGTTCCGCCCATGGTCCTCCCGGAACGGCAGGACAGGGACCTGGAAGGAAGGCGGCCGGATGTGCTTATCATCGGCGGGGGGGTTATCGGCTGCGCCGCCGCCAGGGAGTTGTCCCGGTACTCCCTGGACATCCTTTTAGTGGAAAAGGAACATGACCTGGCCATGCACGCTTCCGGCCGCAACGACGGGATGATCCATCCGGGAATCGATCTTTTCAGGGGAACCCGAAAGTACCTCTACAACAAGCGGGGCAACCCCATGTACGACAAACTTGCCCGGGAGCTGGGGGTTCCCTTTAAACGCACAGGACAGTACCTCTGCTTTTCCGGCCCCTTGATGTTTCCCTTTTTATCCCTAACCCGGCTTTACTGGAAGTTTCAGGGAATTCCCGGGGTTAAGGTTATCGGAAAAAAGGAACTCCGCCGCCGGGAGCCGGGATTAAAGGCGGATATAACTCAGGCCCTCTTTTTCCCCAGCGCCGGCGTTATCTGCCCCTTTGACCTTACCATTGCCCTGGGGGAAAACGCCGTGGAAAACGGCGCCGAAATTTCCCTGGAGACGGCGGTAACGGAAATGGAAACCCAGGGGGGGCGCATCATCCGGGTCAAGACCAACCGGGGAGCGCTTTATCCCAGGGCGGTGATCAATGCGGCGGGGGTATTTGCCGACGAGGTAGCCGCCATGGCGGGGGACCAGTTTTATTCGATTCATCCCCGCCGGGGAACCAATATCATTTTGGACAAAAAGGCGGGGAGCCTTCTCCCCAAGGGCATTGCCAGCCGGATAGTCCTGGTTGGCAGGGGGAAACCGGCTTCCCTGAAAAAGCCCTCCCACACCAAGGGCGGCGGGGTGGTGAGGACCGTTTTCGGCAACACCCTGGTGGGGCCGGATGCGGTGGAAACCCCGGAGCGGGAAGACTTTGCCACCCGCAGGGAATCCATTAACGCGTCCTTTGCCAAATTTCAGCAAACCGTTCCCGCCCTTTCCCCCGCTCAGATCATCACCTACTTTACGGGAATCCGGGCCGCCGCCTACGAAGAAGATTTTATTCTCTGCCGGGGCCGCCGCTGCAGCAACCTGGTTCACGCCGGGGGCATTCAATCCCCTGGGCTTACCGCCGCGCCGGCCATTGCCCTGGAGACGGCCCGGTTAGTTAGGGAGATTCTCCTGGCCCAGGGGCGGAATGTCGAAATTAAGGCGGACTTTAACCCTGTCCGGAAACCCATCCCCCGAACCGCGGACCTGGGGGATCAGGAAAGGCAGAGGCTCATCGAAGGCAATCCCGATTATGGCCTTATCCTCTGCCGCTGCGAGGAGGTAAGCCGGGGCGAAATTTTAGAGGCCCTCCGGCGACCTGTTCCCTGCGATACCCTGGACGGGGTTAAACGCCGGGTCCGCCCCGGCAGCGGCCGGTGCCAGGGCGCCTTCTGCGGCCCCCTCATTCTGGAACTAATCGCCAAAGAAAAGGGCCTGCCCCTGGAGGGCGTTACCAAGAGCGGCCCCGGCAGCGCCATTCTCCGGGGAGCCTTAGGATGAGCCAAAGGGTGGATGTGGCGGTTATCGGCGGCGGCCCGGCGGGATTGGCGGCGGCGGCGGCGGCGCAAAGGGCCGGGGCTTCGACCCTGCTGGCGGAGCGGGAAGCCCGGCTGGGGGGAATTTTAAAGCAGTGCATCCATGACGGCTTTGGACTGCTCCGGTTTGGGGAAAAACTAAGCGGCCCGGAGTATGCCTACCGGTTTATCCGGAACCTGGGGGAAACCCCCGTGGAGGTCCGGCTGCAAACCTTTGTTTCCCGGATCAGAAAAATCCCCGGCGGCCGGGAAGGTTCCGGGGGTTTTCAGCTAACCCTGGTAAGCTCCCGGGGGCTGGAAACCCTCACCGCCGGGGCCCTGGTGCTGGCCACCGGCTGCCGGGAACGAACCGCCCGGCAGGGGGGAATTCACGGAACCCGGCCCGCGGGGGTCTTGACCGCCGGGACCGCTCAGTATTATATCAATATTCTGGGGCGGCTTCCGGCCCGGCGCTGCGTTATCCTGGGCTCCGGGGATATCGGCCTGATCATGGCCCGGCGGCTTACCCTGGAAGGGGCCGAGGTTCTGGGGGTTTACGAGGCCAAGTCCGCCCCTTCGGGACTTTCCCGAAACCTGGCCCAATGTTTGGAGGATTTTGACATTCCCCTCTACACCCGCCGGACGGTCAGCCGGGTTTTTGGCAGCCCCCGGCTTAGGGAGGTGGAAGTAACCCCGGCGGATGATCAAATGAATCCCCTCCCCGGAGGGGAAAGGATTCCCTGCGACGGCCTGATTCTATCCCTGGGGCTTATTCCGGAAAATGAACTGGCGGAAACCCTGGAGGTTCCCCTTCATCCCGCCACCCGGGGCCCCATCTGCGATCAGCGTTACATGACCCGGGTTCCCGGGGTCTTTAGCTGCGGAAACGCCCTCCATGTCAACGATCTGGTGGATTACGTCTCCGAAAGCGGAGAGGCCGCGGGCCGGGGGGCGGCGGCCTGGGCTCTGGAAGGCGGCCGGACCAAGGGGGGCTGGGCGGAACTGGTTCCCGACGGGAATTTCCTTTCTCTGGTTCCCCAGCGCCTTGACTTATCCGATCCGGAACAAAGGGCGGCGCTGTTTTTCCGGTCCCGGCAGGAAAGGGGAAAAAGCCGGGTTATCCTGCGGCTGGGGCAGAAAGAGCTTTTCCGCAGGCAATTTAATCAGCTTCGCCCCCCGGAAATGGAACGGTTCAACCTTTCCTGGCAGGGGGCGGAGATAAAAGAAGGGGATACGATCCAGGCAATTCTGGAACCCGTGGGGGAAGAAAAATGAAAGAAATGATCTGTATCGTCTGCCCCAGGGGATGCCGGCTGCGGGGGGAAGAAAAAGAAGGGATTGTGCGGATAACCGGAAATCAGTGCTCCAAGGGGCTTGCCTTCGGGGAAAAGGAAATCACCGACCCCAGGCGGACCTTAACCACCACGGTTAAAACCATCTTTCCCGGAGCGCCGGTGCTGCCGGTCCGAACCGACGCAGAAATTCCTAAAGCCCGGATGAGGGAATTCCGGAAAGCCCTAAATGAGGCGCTGGTTTCAGAACCCCTGGGAATCGGAGAGGTGGTCTGCCAAAATTTCCTGGGCCTGGGGGCGAATGTGATTGCCTCCAGCAATATTCTCCGGGAATTATCGTAACCGGGGCAGTTTCAAAATGCTTTTGAAAACTGCCCCAAGGGCTGTTATTTAAGGAGGCGAAGATGGCTCACAAGTATAAGGATTTTGAACCCAACTGGTACCGGGGGGAAGTTCCCCCCCATTCTTACCGTTCTATTTTTAAATGGGGAATTGCCAATCAGATCAAGATTCCCAGGGAATCCCTTTTCAAATTAATGAAAAATCAATTAGGCATGGAGGATAAGGATTTTACCGGCTACAGCCAGGACTTAGGGCTGGAGGATGTCCGGTTTGAACGGCCCATTGCCCTAAAGGGATCCCAGGTGGAGGCCCTTAAAAAGATAGTTGGCGAAGATTTTGTGCGGACCGATCCCTATTCCCGGCTTTCCGTGGCCTACGGTAAAACCATGTTCGATCTGCTGCGGATGCGCCATAAAATTGTCGAAAACGTCCCCGATGGGGTGGTTTATCCGGATTCTAAAAAACAGATTGAAGACCTGGTAGCCTACTGCGCCGGGGAGAAAATTCCCCTTTATGTTTACGGCGGCGGTTCTTCGGTTACCCGGGGGGTGGAGTGCGTTAAGGGGGGAATTTCCCTGGACCTGCGCCTTAGATTTAACAAGGTGGTGGGCTTTAACGAGGTGGATCAAACCATCACCGTAGAGTCGGGGATGAGTGGCCCCCAGCTTGAAAAAACCCTCAATGACGCCGTCAGCCTATTCGGCGCCAAGCGTCCCTACACCAGCGGTCACTTTCCCCAAAGCTGGGAACACTCCTCGGTGGGGGGCTGGGTGGTTACCCACGGGGCCGGTCAGAATTCCACCTACTACGGCTGCATCCAGGACATTGTTCTGGGGCAGGATTACGCAACCCCCGGGGGGGTCATTAGCACCGACCGTTATCCCCGGAAGGCCACAGGCCCCGATTTGGATCAGATCATGATGGGCAGCGAAGGGACCTTTGGGGTTTTAACCCACGTTACCCTCAAGGTTTTTAGGCACATGCCCAAAACCATCAAACGCTTTTCCTATATGTTTAAGGATTGGGAAACCGGCCAGGCCGCCGCCCGGGAGATCATGCAAAGCGAGGCCGGTCATCCTTCGGTGTTTCGCCTTTCCGACCCTGAGGAGACCAGCGTTATGATCCATATGTATGGAGTTATGGACAGCCCGCTAAAAGTCCTGTTTGATATGAGGGGTTTTAAAATTGACCAAATGTGTCTTTTTTTGGGCTTTACCAACGGCGAGGCGGGGTTTTCCCGCAACTGCGCCAGGAACGTGCGCCGGGTAGCCCGGCGATTCGGCGGACTGTGGCTTTCCGGCCTGGTTTGCCGGGGCTGGGAAAAGGGCCGGTTCAGCGACCCCTATCTGAGGGATACGATTCAGGATTTTGGCCTGGTTATGGACACCATGGAGTGCAGCGTTAACTGGAGCAACATGAGCAAGGTTCACCGGGAGGTACGGGCCTACGTTAAAAGCCGCCCCCGTACTATTTGCATGACCCACATGAGCCATGTTTATCCCCAGGGGGCCAACCTTTACTGGATTTTTATTACCCGCCTTTCGGACCCCAAAGAATTTAAGGAATTCCACGCAGGGATTTTGGATGCCATTCAAAAATCCGGCGCCGCCATGAGTCACCACCACGGCATCGGCAAAATGTTTGGCCCCTGGCTGGAAGGCAGCTTAGGGTCCAACGAATACGCCGTTTTAAGGGCCCTTAAAAAGCATTTTGACCCGGATAACATTATGAATCCCGGGGGCGCCCTGGGGTTTGACCTCTCCGGCACAGAGAAGCGCAGCCTGGGAAGGGCCGGCCGGGGGGATTAAAGGCCCAACTCCTTCTTGTAGGCCCCCATGTTCACCCTGCCGCCCTTTATCCGTGCCGTCCGGGTCTAAGGCGGCGGCTCCGCCGGGGCGGGCCTTTAACAGTTAGGACTTGGCTAGTTCCGCAATACCGGTTACCAGGCCCGCGAGGTTTTGAATTTCCGAGGGAATAATAATCTTTGTGGATTTTCCGTCGGCCACTTTTTCCAGGGCTTCAAAGCTCTTTAGCCTCAAGGCCCCTTCGCTTCCGACAATTGCTTTTATCATGGCAAGACCGTCGGCAGTGGCTTGTTGAACTTCCAGGATGGCCTTGGCTTCCCCTTCGGCCTCCCGAATGGCCGCCTCCCTTTTAGCCTCGGCCTGCAGGATGACCGATTGCTTTTCCCCTTCGGCCTTGAGAATAGCCGATTGCTTTTCCCCTTCGGCGGCCAAAATAGCGGCCCTCCTTTCCCGTTCGGCCCGCATCTGCTTTTCCATGGCGTCTTTAATGGACTCCGGGGGATCAATATTTTTAACTTCCACCCTGGTAACTTTTATGCCCCACGCGTCGGTAGCTTCGTCAAGGATACTGCGGAGTTTGCCGTTTATGGTATCCCGGCTGCTCAAGGTTTCGTCCAACTCCAGCTCGCCGATAACATTTCTTAATGTGGTGGTGGTAAGTTTATCAATGGCCAGCTTGGGGTTTTCCACGCCATAGGCGTAGAGTTTTGGATCGGCAATTTGATAAAACACAACGCTGTCAACCAGCATGGTAACATTGTCTTTGGTAATGACAGGCTGGGGATCATAATCAAACAAAGCCTCTTTTAAGGGGACTCTTTTGGCTATGCGATCAATAAAGGGTATCATAATATGAAAACCCACATTCCAGGTGCTGTTGTATCCTCCGAATCTTTCGATAACAAAGGCCCAGGACTGGGGCACAATTTTTATGCCTCCGATAATAACCACAAGAACGAAAGCCGCTAAAACAATAAGTACAAAATACATTTTTATTATTCTCCTTTGTAGTCCTGCGGGTTAACGCCGGCGGGGCGCACGATGGCCTTGACCCCTTCGACCCTAAGCACGGAACATTCGGTTCCCTCTTCAATTTCGCTGTTATCCTCAGATACGGCGGTCCAGATCTGGCCCTTAATTTTAACTTCCCCTTTTCCGAATTTTTCAATTTTTTTTGTTACCAGGGCCTGTTCATTAATAAGGGCATCCACATTGGTTTTGGCCCTGCCCACCTTTAATTTTTTTATGGCGATGGGCCGGGTAAAGATGAGCAAAACAGCCGCTATAACCAGGAATAGCCCTATGTGCAGCCGAAACCTTATGGGACTGTCCATAAGTTCCGTTAAGCCTGAGATAAATATCATGCAAAGCGAGGAAATGGCAAACCAAATGGTAATGAGATTGCCGGCGCTTAAGAATTCAATTAAGGTGAAAAAAATGGTTAGGGCAAGCCAAAACCAGGGAGAAAAGACAAACCGGTAAATATCCGTAGGCGCCTCCTTAAAACCCCGGCTTCGTTTTGGAGGCAGGGTGATAGCAAATTTTCTTCCTTTTTTTGCCTTCTGTCAAGGAATTATTCCAACTGTCCGAGCAGATACCGGGCATACCTCTTTTCCTCATTATTCCCGATGCTTAACACCCTTTGTGCATAGGCCCTGACCCCCTCCGGGTTGTTGAGGTCTAGGTACAGCCGGGCGATGTTCAGCAAGGTAAGACAGTCCGAAGGGTTGATTTTTTCAGACAATAAAAAATAATGCAGGGATTGTTCTTTTTGATCGGCAAAATGATAATAACTGGCCAAATAAAAATAACCATAGGCATCCTGGGGATAAACTTCGATGTGTTTTTCGGAACACCCCCTAAGCATCTCCATAGGGGCCTCGGTATAAGCATCCATGCATTTACTGTAATAGCGGATGATATAATTAAGAAAATAGCTTTCTCCGTTGGAAACCGGCCTGTTGTCCCCTAAAAGCCATTGGTCATTATAGCTTCGGGATATTTCAATAAGGTTTGATAATGTTTCTCCGGCTTTTGCGTAATTTCCGGTTTCCATGAGCAGTTCTATTTTCCCCCAGTATATGTCGAGCCTGTGGGGGGTATATTGCAGCCCCCGGTCAAGGTAGGTTATGCCGACATTAACGTTTTCAGGGTTATATTGAGTCCGGGGCCTCAATATACGGCGGCCGTTTTCCACCACAACGCTCTGAACAACTTCCGCGCCGCTGCGGACAAAATAATTAAAATATCCTATAAACATTTCAGGGTTTTCCGGTTCGGCCTCTTCCCACTGCCGCAGCCACGCCGCCAGCTCTTCATAATTACCGCTTCTGAGCAATTCAAGGTAGGTTCCCTTGTAGTTTTCTTCGGAGGACAACCCCGTTAAAAATAATTGAAGGATAAGAACAAAAATACCCGCCCTTTTTTTGAAAATCATGCCGACCCCCTTTTTTTACTCCCTAGTTTTTTGATTCACTTACCATATAACAAGGGGCTGCCCATGGTCAATATCCGCGGGACTTGAAAAATAGACCCGCTATCGCTAAATTTTTATAGATTCCGGGGGATTTTGGATTGACAAGGGGGGGGTCGGGGGTTTAAGATATGAACATTATTCATTTTTCAATAATTAAGGAGATTCGAAACGACCTTCCAAACTATTGCGGCGGTTTTAGCCTGCGAGACCATTGTTAAAACGGATACCTACGATACCGTAGAGATTGAAAACGTTGTGGCGGGGGATCTGATGAGCGAAGTTTTGGTGTCGGAGGAACAAAAAATTATTTTGTTATCCTCCCTTGCCTCGGATCAGGTTGTTAGAACCGCCCACATTGTGGATGCCATGGGCATACTTTTGGTTAACAGCAAAAGGCTTCAGGAAAATGCCAAAAGGCTGGCCGAGGAATACGGGCTTAATGTTATTTCCACCGGCCTTACCATGTTTGAGGCCTGCGCCGCCCTGGCGGACATCTCCGGCAGCAAATGAAAATTTTACCGGAACCTGACGGTCAACCGGGTTTAGTCTTTCTGGAACTCATCCAGGGGCTGCGCATTCGGGATGTTATGACCACCGGTTTAATTACGGCCTGCCTTTCCGATTCTCTCTGCCGTATCCGGGGGCTGATGAAGGAAAACCGGATATCCGGCGTGCCCATTGTTGCGGACAGGCGGCTTTTGGGAATCATTTCTCTGGAAGACATTATGAACGCCCTGGCGGGCCATTACATCGAAGACCCCGCGGAAAAACACATGACCCGCAGCGTGGTTACCCTGGATGAAAATATGCCCCTGACTATGGCGGTGGACGCCTTTGAGAAGTATCCCTTTAACCGTTTTCCGGTGCTGAACGAAAGCCAAGAGCTTTCGGGGATCATCTCCAGCCGGGACATTACCATGCGGCTTTTAACGGAGATGAACCGGGAATTCCGCAGACTGGAGGCCAGCCTGGGGGGAAAACCGGCGGAATTAGAAGAGTCCGTCCGGCGCTATCCCGTACGAAAGCATGACTTTACTCTGGCCGGAACAGCCTCCACAACGATTAAAAAAATTCTAAAAGAAAAGGGCATAGAGGGGGCCCTGATTCGCCGGGTTGCCGTGGCCGCCTACGAGATGGAGATGAATCAAACCGTTCACTCCCTGGGGGGGGAGCTTGTTTTTATCTGCCGCAAGGACCGGGTCGAACTTATTGCCAGGGATTTCGGGCCGGGAATTGACGACCCCGAGGCGGCCATGCGGGAAGGCTACTCCACCGCTACGGAATGGATTCGCTCCCTGGGCTTTGGGGCCGGCATGGGGCTGCCGAATATAAAAAAGGTATCCGACGAGTTCTCCCTTAAAACCGGCCCCGGGGGAACGGAAATTGCCGCGGTCTTTTATTTGAACGATAATGTAACGTAAGGAGATAAAATGAAAATAAGCGAATTGGAAAAGAAGCTTCCCGTAACTTCCCTACAGGGGGAGTACGAGGATTCGGAAATCCGGGGGGCCTACACCTCGGATCTGTTAAGCGATGTGATGGCCCACGCCCCGGATTCTTCGGTTCTCGTTACCATCCAGGGGCATAAGAATACCGTGGCGGTGGCCGCCCTGGCGGATATTAAGGTTATCCTTTTGTGCAATAACCGGACCCCCGAAGACGGCATGATCGCCGCCGCCCGGGATGAGGGGATTGCGGTTTTTGTGACCCCGGAAAACCAGTTTAAAATCTCCTGCCTCCTGGGCGCCGCCCTTCAGGAATGACGGTTAAAGCGGACCTCCATATCCATTCCTGCCTAAGCCCCTGCGGAGATCTGTCCATGTCTCCCCGGGCGGTGGTTGAGCGGGCGGTGGAATTGGGGCTTGACCTTATTGCCCTAAGCGATCACAACTGCGCCCTCAACCTTCCCGCCCTGGAAACGGTCTGCCGGCGGCAAAACCTGGCCTGTCTCTTTGGCATTGAAGCCTGCACCCGGGAGGAGGCCCACATTCTTCTGTTTTTTGAAACCTGCGCCCAGGCCCAGGAAATGGGGGAGTTTATTTACCGCCTCCTTCCGGAGATTCCCAATATCCCGGAGGTTACCGGCGATCAGGTGTGGGTGGATGCCGATGAACTGATCCTGGGGGAGGCGGAAAAGCTCCTCATCTCCGGGGCGGACATTTCCCTGGAAGACCTGCTGCGGGAGGTTCGCCGCCGGGGGGGGCTCTTTATTCCCGCCCACATCGATCGGCCGGTTTTCAGCATTCCCAGCCAGTTGGGGTTTTTGCCCAACCTCGATTACGACGCCCTGGAGTCCACGGTTCTTCCCTGCCCGGTTCCCCAGTACGGCCTACCGGTAATCCAAAACTCCGACGCCCACTACATAGAGGACATCGGCAAACGATGGACGGCTTACGAAATGGAGGCCCCCGGCTTTAAGGGCCTAAAAAAAGCCCTGCGGAAAGGCAGGGCTTAAAAAGGGATTGCGGTTTTACCAGCAGAAGCCGATGCTTATGGGGAGGCACATTCCGCTACGCAGAGGGTTTCCCTTTTTAGATTCTCCAAAGAAATGGATGTAACCAACTCCCATCTCAAAAAACAGGTTGCCGGTGGTCCACTTGTAACCCAAGGTCCCCATCAGGTTGTGAAAGGCGCCATCAAGACCCAGTATTTCGCCGTAGGTAAATTGATACTGGGCCATGAGATGAACCCCCTCTACCGCGGTTCCCAAAAAGTAGAACTTTCCGCCAACCTTCAACTGCAGGTAGTTGTAAGTGTCAGAGGTCGTCCCTCTAATCGTGCCCCCCGCATAATCGACAATACCGAAGAGGGACCAATAGGGGTTAATAGCCCTTTCGTAACCCAGCCCCAGGCCAAAACCTCCGCCGATCAGGGCAATAAAGGTGGGGCCAAGGTCTACATAGACGGCATTATCCGCGGTGGCCTCGGGAACCCCCTGATCGGCAAACAGGGCGCCGGAAACCAGGGCAAAAATAGTGAGAACCATGATCAATTTTTTCATCGCTTTTTCTCCTTTTAAAATATAGTCGATAAAGAATACATCGAAAATTTACCCCAAAAAGATAAAAAAAACAAGCCCCCATTAATAAAATTACGGCTGGGCAACTCAATTTAGCCGTTTTTTTTCGCTGTTTTTTGTTGACAACCCCGGTTTCCCCGTTATAATTAGGGAATATTCAATACACATCTATAAATCTATTCATTTAATAACTCCTAAGAGGCTAAAGGCAGTTCTTAAAACTTTGGTTTTGAGAAACCCCGGGCTTTTGTCCGGAAAACTGATTACGGAGGGTGGGTATGACCGATCTTCAGCCTGATGAGGCATCAAAAAAAGGGACTTTAAAGTCTTCTTTCGACAAAACTCTGGTTATTATTCCTATTGTTTTGGTGGCGGTTTTGTCCTTGTGGTTTTTTACCAACCCGGAGGGCAGCCTGGAAGCCCTGAACAACTTTGGCAATTTCTTCGTAGCCAAAACGGGCTGGTTTTTTTTGTTGTTTTCGGTATTTATGGTTTGCTTTTCCGGGTGGTGGGCCTTTGGGAAGTACGGCAAGGTCCGGCTGGGCGGCCGGGATGCCCAGCCTGCCTATACCATGTCGGCCTATGTGATGATGCTCTTCAGCGCGGGGATGGCCGCCGGGTCCGTTATTTTTTCCATGTCCGAGTGGATCTATTACTACACCGGCCCCCCCTGGGGCATTGAGCCCCAAAGCCTGGAAGCGGCGGAAATGGCCCTGCCCTACGCGTACTATAACTGGGGCATTGGGGTTTCCTGCCTTAATATGCTCCTGGCCATTCCCTTTTGCTACTCCTACTACATTAAAAAAAATCCCTCCCTGCAGCTGGGGGATGTGGCGGTGGCATTGATAGGTTCCCAAAAAAAGTCATCTCAAATTGCCGCCAAAATTATTAATTTAGTATTTATTGTCTGCGTATTAGGAAGCCTAAGCTGCACCATGGGGCTTGGCATCCCCAATATTTCAAAGTGCATAAGCGTTGTGTTTGGGTTTAAAAATGAACTGCTGGTAAGTGTGATCTTTACCCTGCTTATTGCCGCTATTTTTTCTTTTAGCTCTTATCTGGGCATTTCCAAGGGCCTGCAAAAATTAAGCCAAATTAATATTATCTGGGCTTTTATTTTTTTGGCCTTAATGCTTTTTGGCGGGTCTACCCTTTTTATTTTTGACAATATAACCAATTCTCTGGGGCTTATGATTCAGAATTATGTGCGGATGGCCTTTAATGCCGACGCTGTTTTTGGCAGGGGCTTTGGCCAGGCTTGGTCGGTGTTTTTTTATTGTTATGCCTGGGGCTTTGTCGCCATGACGGCGGTGGTTATCGTGAAGGTTTCCTACGGAAGAACCTTTAGGGAAATGATCTTAGGCAACACCCTGGCTATTTCGGCGGGGCTTTGGGTTTTGTTCGGCATTAATAGCAGCAACGGCATGGCCTTGCAGCTTCAGGGCAAGGTGGATGTGGCGGGGATCCTTCAAACCAAGGGGCAGCACGAGGCCGTTATTGCCATTCTCCGGGAGAGCATCCTGGGCCCCACCATGGGCGTTTTGGCCTTTACCGTGATGATGGTCCTCTTTGTGGCCACCACCATGGACGCCGCCTCCCTGGCCCTGGCCGGGGCCTCCACCAAAAATTTAAAGCTCAACGAAGAGCCCCGGCCCCTTTTAAGGCTGATATGGTGCCTGGTGCTTACCGCGGTGCCCCTTACCCTGACCTTTTTGGGGGCCGGCCTTAATTCCCTTCAGTCTCTGTGCAACCTGATCGGCTGGCCCATCATGATCATCGGCATTTATATTTTAATAAAAACCGTCAAGCTGGCGAAGGCGGAAAAGATTGACAAAGACCCTGCCTTAACAGCCCGTTAGGGCCGGTAACAAAAGCGCCGGAAAGACGCGAAAGGAGTTGAAATTGAAACAAAAAAAACTGGAAGGTCTTTCTATTATAGAAAGCCGCTACGGAGAATGGATGTGGAAGCTGATAAGCGATGACGACAGCGAAGTTTTTGCGGACCTGCAGATTGTTCCCAGCCCCCGGGAGGTGGACGATTACAAGCTCTGCGGCCTGTATCATAAAGCCGGGGTTCCTTTTCAGGTTTATGACGTGGAACACAAGCCGATAGAGGGAATGAGGGTTCACGAAGAGATTGTGAACGCGTACTATCACACCACCCTGGAGGCCATTCAAAAGGGCAACCCCATCCTGGTGGCCGGCGGTTTTTGTACCTACGCCCCCGGCGTTATGGGCGCCCTGCGGGAGCGGGCAGGGGAAGATAAAAAAATCGGAATTCTCTGGATTGACGCCCACGGGGATATTAAAACCGAAAAAACCAGCGATAACCGGCTTATTGCCGGCCTTCCCCTGGGTACCATCCTGGGGTTTGGCATGGAACGCTGGAGGCTTTCGGCGGGGCTCAAAAAACCCCTGGACGGCCGTTATGTGCTTATCAGCGACTACCGGGTGCGGACCCCGGAAGTGGTGGACGATCTGGTCCGGTCGGGGATTTCCACCCTGGACACCGAAGGCTTTAACGATCCGGCCCGGTGGAAGGCGGCGGTCCACAAACTGGCGGACCAGGTGGATATGATTTATATGCATATTGACGTGGATATTTTAAAAAAGGAGTACGTGCCCACCTTTCTCTTTCCCACCCCCGGAGGAAACGACTTGAGCGTTTTAATGGATAACGTCCGGGTGGTTATGGACACCGGCAAGGTGATGGTTTTTGGGGTGTACAACACCTGCTTTGATACGGACCTGCCGGGAAAGGAAACCGCAACCTTAACGGGAATGAAGATCATCGCCTCCGGGCTGGAAAACTGGAAGGAGCATCCGGCTATTTAAGGGCGGCGGGAAATTTCCTAAATTCCGGCGGCTGGTTGCGGAAATTTCCCAATTCCTTTTTTGCCTTCCGGGG
>JAISRN010000134.1 GCA_031273605.1 Spirochaetales bacterium
GATACAAAAATTTCTTCGACTGAGTGAACACAGAGTGTTCACGATTCGACATTCGCGGTTAAAAATTCTTGTTTTTTATTGGTTAGCAGTCAAAATGAGTTTATATGCGCTGGCCCTGATCCTGCGTCTTGATGGTGCGCCACAAATGGCTTAAAATAAAGGGATGGAAAAACTCAGCCTGGGGCTGTGCCAAACCCGAACCGCCATCTCTAAAGAAGATAATTTACGGGAAGCCGCGGACTCGGTCCGCCGGGCTGCCAAGGCGGGGGCCCGGCTTGTCTGTCTGCCGGAAATGTTCTCCTGCCCCTACGAAAATTCCTTTTTTGTCCGGTACGCCGAACCGGCGGGGGGCCAGACCTTTGAGGCCCTTTCCGATATGGCCCGGAAAAACGGCGTCTACCTGATTGGCGGTTCGGCGCCGGAGCAGGGGGAAGGCGGCGCTATCTACAATACCAGTTATTGCTTTGATCCCCGGGGAGAACCGGCGGCCAGGCACCGGAAGATCTTCCTTTTTGATGTGGATCTGGGTCCCGGGGGTTTCCGGTTTGCCGAATCCGACACCCTAAAGGCCGGGGACGAGATAACCCTTTTCGACAGCCCCTGGGGAAAAATTGGGGTCGCCATTTGTTTTGATCTGCGGTTTCCCGAATTATTCCGGGCTATGGCCTGCCGGGGGGCGGTACTGGCGGTCCTGCCCGGAGCCTTCAGCATGGCCACCGGGCCGGAACACTGGCGTCTCTCCTTAAGAATGCGGGCGGTGGATAACCAGGTTTTTACCGCCGGTATTTCCCCGGCCCGGGACCGCCGGGGAGTCTACGTTTCCTACGCCCATTCCCTGATTTGCGATCCCTGGGGGCGGGTGCTGGGAGAATTGGGGGGCCGCCGGGGAATCCTCCTCCGGGAGTTGGACATAACCCTGGTGGAAAAGATCCGGAGGGAACTGCCCCTCCTAAGGCTGTTCAACGATAAAAAGGAGCTTTTTTAAATGGCCGCCCAACTCCCCTCCCCGCCTCCGGAGAAGTCCCCCTTCAAAGCGGCTTTCGTCGCCCTCCTGGGCCGCCCCTCCTCCGGGAAATCCACCCTGATCAACCGGCTCTGCGGAGAAAAGGTTTCCATTGTGGCCGCCTCACCCCAAACCACCCGCAACGCCATCCGGGGCATCCTGAACCGGCCGGAAGGACAGTTGATTTTTGTGGACACCCCGGGTTACCACCGCTCGGAAAAGCGGTTCAACCGGCGGCTTAAGGAAGTTACCGAAAATTCCCTGGAGGGCATCGATCTGGCGGTTTATGTTTTAGATTCCACCCGGCCGCCGGGGGAGGAAGAGCAGGACCTGGCCGGTTTTCTCGCCGCCCATCCCCTGCCCCTCCTGGGGGCGGTAAACAAGATTGACAGTCCCCAAAGCCGACCCCAGGAGACGGAAGCCTTCCTAACCGCCGGGGCCCTCAAGCTCCGGGGGATTTTTCCCATCAGCGCCGCCACCGGGGAAGGGGTGGAAGAACTGATTGCCGCCCTGTTTGCCTTCGCGCCGCCGGGGGAAAGGATGTACCCCCAGGACCTTTACACGGATCAAAGCCCGGAATTCCGGATAAGGGAGATCATCCGGGAGAAGGCCCTGGAAATTGCCCGGGAAGAAATTCCCCATGCCCTGTATGTGGAAATTGCCGACCTGGAGTTAAAGCCCCCCTCCGGCGGCGCCCAAAGAGAACGTCTCTGGGTCCGGGCCTTTTTAGTTGCCGAGCGGGAATCCCAAAAGGGCATCCTGGTAGGCAAGGGGGGAGCCAACATCCGCTTTATCCGCCTGGCCGCCCAAAAGGAACTTAACCGGCTTTTCCCCTACCGGGTTGACCTGGACCTGAGAGTCAAAACCAACCCCGGCTGGCGGCATAATGAGGGCTTATTAAAACGGGAAGTTTTTTAATTTTCCCCGCCCCTTTCGGCAAAAAATCGCACGCAAACAGGAATTCTAAATTTAACCACGGACCTCACGGACGGCACGGAAGAAGACAATAATATAGTATGAACGAAGGCAATATCTGTGCCTATCCCAAGGCGAAAATCATAAGGATCGCTCATTAATCAGTCTGTGATCCTGTCTGTGTGGTCCGTGTCGTCCGTGGTTATTCCTAAATTGGGACTGTTCGGCAAAAAATTATTCTTGACAAAAACCGGCCCCTGGGATACACTGAAAAAACGGGTAAATCCCGCTCAAGGCTTTCCGGGCCAATAAACAAAAAAAGCAGGCGGTCAAAGGCCTGTTTTAGGAATCGGCTCCTTTCCTGATAGTTGAGGCCCTTCAAAAATGTCAATTTTTGGAAGGGCAGCTTCAGTTTTCTCTTTTCATAATTCCCCTACCGGGAGGCGCAAAGTGAAAAAGCCCCGCATAAAAAGAGAGTATCTGATCATCGGCAGCATCATCGGCCTATTCCTGCTGGTTATCCTCCTCGCCCTGCTATCCATCGGACGGCTTCAGGGGACCGCCCGGGTCATTAACTATGTGGGCATAGTCCGGGGGGCCGCCCAGATGCTTGTAAAAGAAGAACTCATGGGCCGGACCGATGATACCTTAATTACCGAAATTGATTCCATCGTCAACGAGCTGGTCAGCGGCAGGGGCCCCCTTAAGCTGGTTTTGCTGCCGGATCCTCCCTACCGGGAGAATATGAACCTGGTCAAAAGGTACTGGGACAGAATTAAATTTGAAATTAATCAGCTCCGGGCGGACGCCTTCCGCTATCAGTACCGGCTGCTTGATCAAAACAACCTGGTGGCCGAAACCCTCTTTAACTCAAGCCAGACCTTTTTTGAGCAGACAAACAGAACGGTTTTTGCCGCCGAGGCTTTTTCGGACCGGCAGCTTAACCGGTCCCTGATAACTTTGAGCGGCGCCAGCCTTTTTTCGGTACTGATGGTTGTTGCCGGCTTAATTTACCTGATAAAACTCAAAACCGCCGCCGAGTCCGCCCACCTGGAAATAACCGCCATGAAGGACAACCTTAGGATCGGCCTTTTCTTTATGGATAAGGATTTTCTAATTCAGCCCCACTATTCCAAGGCTATGGAAAGCCTGTTTGATGAGGAAGAACTTAGGGGCAAAAACTTTTTAGATCTGCTCCAGTCCTCGGTCAGCGCCAAGGAGCTGGAAACCCTCAAAGATTATTTCACCATGATCGTTACCCGTTCCCACGACGCCGCCCTTTTGGAAGAGATAAATCCCATCCACGAGTTAACCTTTGTTCACTCCAAAACCCGGCAGGAAAAAAACCTGCGCTGCGATTTTGTCCTGGTGGACAGGGGCGGGGGGGGCCTGTTTATCCTAAGCCTTATCGAAGACATCACCAAGGAAAAAAAGCTCGCAGACCAGCTCTCCCAGGAAGAGGCCGTCCGGCAGGAGGATATGCGTTCCCTTTTCGAGGTTATCCAGGTGGAGCCCAGGATATTCGGGGACTTTCTTGAAGATACCGAATATGAGTTTACCCGGATCAACGAAATGCTCAAAAATAAAGAACTAACCGCTCAGTACTTTATGATTGATATTTATCAGTCCATTCACGCGATAAAATCAAATGCGGTTATTCTGGGGCTTAGCAATTTCAGCGGGAAACTGCAAAAGCTGGAAACGGAAATAAAGCAGTTTCAGAATCAGGAAAACATTACTTTTGAAAATGTTCTGCACATCACCATTATGATTCAATCTATTATGGAAGAAAAGGATAAGCTGCGGGAAACCCTGGACAAGATCCGCTCCTTTAGAATAAGCGAAATTAAGAATCAGGATGAGTATGTCTTTGTCCAGTCCCTCCTCAAAACCTGCGAAAAAGTGGCCCGGGATTTAAATAAAAAGGCCGAATTGGTCGTTGACGCCATAGACCCAAGGGCCCTGGAAGCCGGTCCGCGCCGGGCCATGAAAGAAATCTTAATCCAGCTTATCCGCAACGCGGTATATCACGGCATTGAAACCCCGGAGGAGCGCCAAGGGGCGGGGAAAAATGAAGCGGGGACGGTTCACCTTTCCATTACCGTGGAGGATGAACGGATTCATATTAAACTAACCGATGACGGCCAGGGCATTGATTTTAACCAAGTCCGGGAAAAGGCTAAAACCTTAAAATTCTTCAAAGACTTAAAAGGAATTCAGGATAAAAAGCAGCTCGTTCAGGTTATTTTTGCCCCCGGCTTTAGCACCGCCGAAGACGCGGGAATGCACGCCGGACGGGGCATCGGATTAAGCCTGGTGCGGAACCGGCTGCACGATGTGGGGGGCGTTCTCAGGCTCCAGTCGGAAACGGGAAAAGGAACGGTCTTCAATATTTCCATTCCCCTTTCGGTTTCCGAAGCCCATAAAGCCTCGTAGGATATAAGAAGGAGTCCAGCGGAACCCCGCCTCTCCCCCCAGGCGATACCAAAAGCCGGCCGGAGTCCTGCTTGTTTCCCCCTGCCCCCAAAAAGCCCCCGCCGCCAATCTCATACCGCCCCCGCCCGTTGGCGTTCACATTGCCGTCCCCCGTGGGGATAAGCACAAAGCCCCCCGGACTTACAGAAAAGTCCAGAGAGAAAATAAAACCGCAAGAGAGCGCGGCCAAAAGAAGGGCAGAAAAGGCTCTTTTACTCATATAATTTCCTTTGTGATAGAGCGTTGCAAAACAGGGAGAAATGGGGTAGTATGTAGGGGAGAGGTATTTTATTATGTCCCAAACCGAATTGCTTATGAGGGAAGTACAATCTTTGCCCCAAGACTATATACGGAAAACACGATTCCCGCA
>JAISRN010000201.1 GCA_031273605.1 Spirochaetales bacterium
GGCCATTGGGGAAACCCGCCGCGGCCAGGAGGCGTCTGGCTTCCTCAACATCTTCCTGAAAGGCAATGACCGCAGGGTAATTTGCCAGGGGGGGGGTTAATCCGTAGGCGGGAAATTGGCCGCCCCGGGTGATCCTTTCGACGATTTCCCGGCGGTCCAAAGCTATGGTTAGGGCTTTGCGGACCCGGACATCGTTGTAGGGGGCTATCGTATGATTAATTTCGTAGAAGTAATTGGTGAAGGCCGAAGCAATGTGATAGCCCTTGTTCTGAGTCATCTGGTCCAAGAAGGCAGTGGGAACCTGTTTGATCCAGTCCAGGGTCCCTTCCCGGTACATCCGGAGGCCGGTGCTCTCGTCTTCGATGGGATAGATGATGAGCCGGTCGATGCCCACATTGTTCCTGTCCCAGTAGGTATCGCTTTTAACCAGTTCCAGTCGGCCATCGGGAGCAAAAATGTCCAGCTTAAAGGGGCCGTTGGAAACAAAGTTTTCCGGTCGTGTCCAGTAGTAACCGTACCTTTCGATAACATGGATGGGAACCACCCCGAAGGCGTAGTGGGAGAGCATATCCACCGCGTAGGGGGCCGGTCCGGCAAGGTCAAACTGGAAGGTGTAGGGGTCTAAGGCGCGGATCTGCACCGTCTCCGGTCCGGCCCAGCCGTTCAGATAATTTTCGCCCCCGGCAATGATCATGGCAGGCAGGTAGCCGTAGACGGCGGCGGTCTCCGGATTGAGAACCCTAAGCCAGGATTTAACCACGGTGTCCGCCGTGATGGGGGTTCCGTCCGACCAGACCGCGTTGCGCCGCAGCCGGAAGGTTAGGGTAAGGCCGTTGTTAGAGAATTCCCAGCTCTCCGCCAGGCCGGGGACGGCGGCGCAGGTTTGGGGATCGTAGGTGGTAAGCCCTTCAAACAAGGCCATGTAGACGTTATGTTCGGGGACTCCCTCAATAACATGGGGGTCCAGGGATTCGATTTCGGTACCGTTGTTATACCGGAAAACAATTTCTCCCCCCCTGCGCCCGGCTTGGCCCGGGGTTTGGGAGAAAAGGGGAAGGCCGGAAAAACCTAGGCTAAGGATTATTCCCGCCGCCAAAATCAAAGGTCGCATTTTCATACCCCGCTCCTTCATTCAAGCCACTTTTCTGTAATAAGAAACTCCTCTAAAACCACAGGAAAACCGGCAAAAAAAAAGCCGCCCCAGGCGGGGCGGCCCGGAAGGTAAAAATTTACCTTTTTTTGATGAACTTGGGATTGTGTACATCCAAAATATTGGTGAACCAGCCGTCCCAAACCTCAGTGTCGATCCAGTTGGTCCGGGTGTAGTAGTAAAAAGGAATCACCGCAAAGTCGGTACCGATGGCTAAGGTTTCCGCCTGGCGCAGCACGTCCATCCGAGGCTCGCCGTTAGGCATCTGAGAGGCCTGGGCAAGGAGTTCGTCAAATCGAGGATTTTTGTACCGGCCGTCATTGTTGCTGGATGCGGAGTGGAGCAGGTCAACCAGGAAACTGGCGGGATCAACAAAGTCCCCCTGCCAGCCGGCCCGGGCTACGTGAAAGTCTTGGTTCTGCCGGTTGTCCAGGAAGGTGGCCCATTCCTGATTCTCGATGGTTACCTGAATACCCAGAGTCTGTTGCCACCTCTGCTGGACATACTCGGCAATGAGCCGGTGGGCTTCGTTGGTGTTGTAAATAACGTTCATCACCGGAAAACCCCGGCCATTGGGGAAACCCGCCGCGGCCAGAAGCCTTTTGGCTTCCTCAACATCTTCCTGAAAGGAGATGACTTCGGGGTAATAGGGCAGAGGAGGGGTTAATCCGTAGGCGGGAATCTGGCCGCCCCGGGTAATCATTTCGACGATTTCCCGGCGGTCCAGGGCGAGGGCCAAAGCCTTGCGAACCCGGACATCGTTGTAGGGGGCTACCGTATGGTTAACTTCGTAGTAGTAGGATGTAAAGGCCGGGGCAATGTGATAGCCCTTGTCCTGAGTCATTTCGTCCAAGAGGGCGTTGGGAACCAGTTCAATCCAGTCCAGGGTACCTTCCCGGTACATCTGGAGGCCGGTGTTCTCATCTTCGATAGGATAGATGATGAGCCGGTCGATGCCCACGTTGTCCTTATCCCAGTAGGTATCGCTCTTAACCGCTTCCAGCCGGTCGTGGAGGACATAGGTGTCCAGCTTAAAGGGGCCGTTGGAAACAAAGTTTTCGGGTTTTATCCACTCGGAGCCGTACTTTTCGATGACATGGATGGGAACCACCCCGAAGGAGTAGTGGGAAAGCATATCCACCGCGTAGGGGGCCGGTCCGGTGAGGTCAAACTGGAAGGTGTAGGGGTCTAAGGCGCGGATCTGCACCGCCTCCGGTCCGGCTAGGCCGTTCAGATAATCTTCGCCGCCCTTAATAATCATGGCCGGCAGGTAACCGTAGACCGCGGCGGTATCAGGATTGAGAATCCTAAGCCAGGATTGAACCACGGTGTCCGCGGTGATGGGGGTTCCGTCCGACCAGACCGCGTTGCGCCGCAGCCGGAAGGTTAAGGTAAGGTTGTCGTTAGTGGATTCCCAGCTCTCCGCCAGGCCGGGGATGGCGGCGCAGGTTTTGGGATCGTAGGTGGTAAGCCCTTCAAACAAGGCCATGTAGACGTTATGTTCGGGGACTCCCTCAATAACATGGGGATCCAGGGATTCGATTTCGGTACCGTTGTTATACCGGAAAACCACTCCCTGATCCTGGGCGGACCTTCCGCAGGCGGCAAAAGACAGGATGATTAATCCCGCCGCCAGAATAAGCCCTAGTTTTTTCATAGCATTCTCCTTTGTAAAAACTTTATCAAAACTTTATCAAGAATACACGAAAAATCAAGATGTGAAAAGGGCGAATTTGGGGGGTTTTGCAGTTGTTTTTTCAAAAGAAATGAAAAGAAATGATGTGTATTTTCCGGTTTTTTGCATCGGGTTTTCAAAAATTGACAGGATTTGGATGTCTTGATAGAATAACCTTCGGCCATTACTTTTTCAGTTCAAGGATGAAATCATGTCGGTTTCCGTTAAGATGAAAGAAGGGGTGGAACGTTCCTCCCTGGTTCGCAGGATGTTTGAGGCGGGGATGGTCCTGGCCGCGGAGGTGGGCCGGGAAAACGTCTACGATTTTAGCCTGGGCAACCCCAACATGGCGCCCCCGCCGGCCTTTCAGGAGGCCCTTATCCGCCAGGCCGCCCTGGAACTGCCGGGAAAGCACGGCTACATGGCCAATGCGGGGCTTCCGGAGGTCCGGGAACTCACCGCCGCCGCCTTAAGCCGGGAGCAGGGCCTTCCGGTTCCGGCGGAAAGCCTCATTATGACCTGCGGGGCGGGGGGGGCCTTAAACGTCATTTTCAAAACCATCCTGAACCCCGGCGACCGGGTTCTGGTGAGCCGCCCCTACTTTATGGAGTATGATTTTTACGTGGACAACCATGGGGGGCTTTTGGAATCCCTGCCCGCAACTCCGGACTTTGAACCGGACCTGGGGGAGCTGGAAAAGCGGCTCTCGGGGAAAACCGCGGCGGTTTTAATTAACTCTCCGAACAACCCCACCGGCGCGGTTTACGGGGAAGGGACCCTCCGGGCCCTGGGGGACCTGCTGCGGCAAAAAAGCCGGGAGGCCGGCCGGGTTATCTACCTGATCTCCGACGAACCCTACCGGAAGATTGTTTTTGACGGAATAACCGTTCCCCCGGTTTTTCCTTATTATGAAAACTCAATCATCGCCACCTCCTACTCCAAGAATCTTTCCATCCCCGGCGAGCGGATTGGCTATTTAGCCGTTAATCCCCGGGCCGAATTTTTTGCCGATCTAACCGCTGGGGCCGTCCTGGCCAACCGGATTCTCGGCTTTGTCAACGCCCCGGCCCTGATGCAGCGGATTACCGGTGAGATAGCCGGGGTTTCGGTGGATCCGGGGGTTTACCAAAAGAAGCGGGACTGCCTCTGCGCCGCCCTGGAAGAGCAGGGCTGGGAATTTAAGCGGCCCCAGGGAACCTTTTACCTTTTTCCCAAGGCCCCCGGAGGGGACGACCTGGGGGTTATCGAGGCCCTGCGCCGGGAGAGGATTTTGGCCGTTCCGGGGCGGGGGTTTGGCCTGCCGGGTTACTTCCGTCTGGCCTTTTGTGTTTCCGACCAAACCATCCAGGCCTCCCTGCCCTCTTTTAAGCGGGCTAAGGCCGCCTTGGCGCAGGGGGGCTGATTATGGGATTGTACGACCGTTCCAAGAATACCCGGTTTTTAGTGCAGGGTTCCAAGCCCCTCATGTTAAAGGCCCTGTCGGCCCTGGCGGAGGATCAGCCGGAAAAACTGGAGGGGGTGGAGATCTACGTTACCCGGGAGGTTTATGCCAGTCTTACCGCCAGGGGTTACTACACCCCCAGGCCCCGTTCCGGTTCGGACCGGCGTCAGGCGGAGCGGCGGCCCGCAGCTCCGGGCAGGGATCGGCGGAGGGAGGCCCGGCGGAGTCCCACCCCTGCGGAACCCCCGGAATCCCTGGACGGCGAAGAAGGGAATCCTGAATCATAACCAATCATAGCTTAGGTAAAGGAGCTTATTATGCTGGGTTTGGCTGATGTTTACGTTGTTTTAAGCTACTACATCCTGGTTTTATCGGCCCTGGGCTGCGTTATTTACGGGACGGTTTTCTGGAACCGGGGACGGGATATTTCCGAGACGGAAATTCTCAAAGAAAAGTCCTGGATGAAGGAAAAGCTGGCTCTGGACCGGGAAGTTTCCGGCGAGGAGAATGAAGGATGAATATGTTTATCCTGGTAGCCGTTATTGTTATCTTCCTGGCGCTTACCACGTATCTGGGTTACCGGGGAATG
>JAISRN010000036.1 GCA_031273605.1 Spirochaetales bacterium
AGTGGTTAGTGGTTAGTGTCCAGACAAAGAATAAGAATAACCACGAAAATCACACGAAAGGACGCGAAAACAAGACTCTATTTCCCTTTCGCGGTTTTTCGCGCCTTTCGTGGTTTCTCCTCCTCCTCTCTGTCCGTGCTGTCCGTGAGGTCAGTGGTTAAACTTCTTTTCCTGAATGGCGGGTGGGCGAAGGGATAGCCAAAGCGCCGGTTTAAGGCCCACCGAAATAGCCCGGTTGTTTGCCCCGTTTTTTTGCTGGACCTTTTGGCCGGTTGCTATTACACTACTAGTATTATGCAAGAACTCAATTATAATAATTTGGATCAGTGCGAAGCCTTTGACCGGCTCCGGCGGCTTTTTCCGGCCTCCCCCAAGCCCGGCGCGGGGCTGGGAGAAACGGCGGCCGAACTAAATCCCCGGCGGGCCTTGGAACGGGACCTGAACGCCGGGGGGGGGCTTAGGTTCAACTTTGCCGCCCGGGGGGTTTCCGCCGAAGCCCTGGACCTGCTTTTCCGCCTTGCGGAGGAGCAGCAGGCGGAGAAAAAATACCGCTCCCTCCTTTCGGGGGAAATAATGAATACCGGCGAAAACCGCATGGTCCTTCATCACCTCAGCCGGGGGCAGGTTTTAGCGGACAAACCCGTGCTGGCCGGGGGAAGGGACCTGGGGGCTTTCTACCGGGGGGAGAGGGAAAGATTTTCCCTCTTTGCCCGCCGGGTCCGGGAGGGGGAGATCCGGGGGTCCACCGGCAAGCCCTTTAAAACGGTGGTGCAGATTGGCATCGGCGGGTCGGACCTGGGTCCCCGGGCCCTGTACCTGGCCCTCCGGGGCTGGGCGGAAGCGGAGGGCATCACCGGACCGGAAGCCCGGTTCCTCTCCAATGTGGACCCCGACGACGCGGCGGAGGTCCTGGCCGGCCTGAACCCGGAGGAGTGTTTGTTCATCCTGGTCTCCAAAAGCGGAACCACCCAGGAAACCCTCACCAACCACGCCCTGGTGGTCCAGCGCCTGCAGGAGGGGGGAATCCCCGGTCTGGACCCCCGGGGGCACATGGTGGCGGTAACCAGCCAAACCAGCCCCCTGGCGGCCTCTTCTGACTTTCTGGACAGCTTTTTTATGGATGATTACATTGGCGGGCGTTACTCCTCCACCAGCGCCGTGGGGGGGCTTGTCCTTTCCCTGGCCTTTGGACCGGAAACCTTTGAGGAGGTTCTCGCCGGGGCCCACGAGGGGGACCTTTTGGCCCTGGAACCGGCGGAACAAAACGCCGCCCTTACCGACGCCCTCCTGGGGGTCTTCGACATCAACATCCGGGGTCTGGGAACCAGCGCCATCCTGCCCTACAGCCAGGCCCTGATCCGTTTTCCCGCCCATCTGCAGCAACTGGACATGGAATCCAACGGCAAGCAGGTTAACCGCCGGGGGGAACCCATCGGCTACTCCACCGGGCCGGTCATTTTAGGGGAACCGGGAACCAACGGCCAGCATTCCTTTTATCAGCTTCTGCACCAGGGAACCGGGGTGGTCCCCCTGCAATTTATCGGGTTTAGCCGTTCCCAGCGGGGCCGGGACCGGAGCCTTGACGGGGCCACCAGCCAGGAAAAGCTCAACGCCAACCTGGCCGCCCAGATTGTGGCCCTTGCCCTGGGGCAAAAAAGTGATAACCCCAACAAAAACTTTCCCGGAGGCCGGCCCTCCAGCCTTTTGTACGGCGACAGGCTGACCCCCCGGACCTTAGGCTCCCTGCTGGCCCATTTTGAAAATAAGGTTATGTTTCAGGGCTTTTTGTGGAACCTGAACTCCTTTGATCAGGAGGGGGTTCAACTGGGGAAGGTTCTTACCGGCAAGGTCCTGGCCGGACGCTCCCAAAGCCCCTCCCCCGGGGATAACCGGGAGGCCCTGCTTAAATTCTACGCCGGGCTGTTGGGCCTGTGAGGGGCGCCTATGGGGAAACTAAAGCCCCAAAGCCGCCTAAAAAAGCAGAGCGCCCCGGCTAGCCGGAGCGCTCTGAAATCACCCATATTAACATCTTTTGAGGGGACATTCTCCGGCAGGGAAAAGGAGGAAAAACCTTGCCGGACTATGGGTGATTTATTCTCACTCACTATCATAATTATAAACCATTTTAGGGCGAAGAGGTTACAAACCGGGGAAATTTTTTCCCTGTTTTTTTAAAGCCCAGGCCGGGGATTCCCCGGCTTTGTTTGAAGACGCTGTTTTAAAGGAGTTTGCCATGAAGAGCCCCAAGGCCCCGTTCCCCAAGAGATTTCTCCTCGTCTTTTTATCCGTGATAGGAGGTTTGCTGGGGCTTTTTGCCCTAACCCTGCTCTTTTTTACCCTGGCCGCCTACCGTCCCCCGGCGGAACTCCTTCTGGCCCCGGAGGATTGGGGAGAGGCGGCGGAGGGCAGGGACGGCGAAAGCGGCCCCGGCGACTTGAGCCTGCTCTCCTGGAATCTGGGCTATGCCGGGCTGGATAGGCACACCGATTTTGTTATGGAGGGGGGAACCATGGGACTCCCCCGGAGCCGGGAGGCGGTTGCCCAGGCCCTGGATGAGATCCGCCGCTTTCTCACCCTTCAGGAAGCGGACATATACTTCCTGCAGGAGGTGGATCGCCGGTCCTCCCGGTCCTACCGGATTGACCAACTGGAGTTTCTCACCGCCGCCCTAAGGGGCTACACCCCCTGGTATGGGGCCAATTACAAGGCCCTTTTTGTCCCCTACCCCCTCAAGGAACCCATGGGCAGGGTTGACTCAGGGATCGTAACCCTAAGCCGCTATGCCTCGCCCCAGGGCCTGCGCTGGCAGCTTCCCGGGAGCTTTTCCTGGCCGGTGAGCGTTTTTAACCTCCGGCGCTGCGCCCTTATGATCGCCATCCCCTCCCCCGTCCCCGGCAGGGAATGGCGGCTCATTAACATTCACCTTTCCGCCTACGACAACGGCACCATGAGGCAGGAGGAACTGGCCTTTCTTAAAGACAAGATTCAAGGCTTTTACGAAGAAGGCCACTACGTGGTGGTGGGGGGAGATTGGAATTCCCTGTTCCCGGGAATTACCCAGGACGCCTTCGGCCCCCATACCACCCCGGCGGCCTCCCTTTTCTGGGTTCAGTCCATCCCCGAAGGCTGGTCCCTTCCCGGCTGGCAGTGGTGCTTTGATCCTTCGGTTCCCACCTGCCGGTCCCTCAACCAGCCCTATGAGGAGGGGGAAAATTTCGTTACCCTGATTGACGGCTTTTACGTTTCCCCCAATGTGGAAGTGAGGGCCGTCCGCGCCTTTGATCTGGGGTTTGAGAAAAGCGATCACAACCCGGTGGAGGTGGTTATCCGGGCAAAGCTGTAAACCCGCCTTAAACCGGGGGGGCGCTAATTTTGATTGCGCTCCCGCAGATAATTTTCCGTAAGATTCCACTCCACCGCCTTTTGAATAAGCTCCGAGGAGTCCTTTAAGTTGAGTTTTCTCTTTAAGTGGGTTTTGTAGGTTTCTACGGTTTTAATGCTGATGGAGAGTTTATTGGCGATATTTTGATTTTTCATTCCCTCGCCGATAAGATCAAAAATTTCAATTTCCCGGTCCGTTAGGCCGTCGGTCAAGAGGCCGCCGGGTTCGGGCTTTTTTTGACTGATGATCTTTTCCAAAAGCCGGGTTTTCATTTTTTCGCTTAAGTAGATTTCCCCTTTAATCACCCGGCGGATGGCCATGAGAAGATTTTCCGTGGCCTCAACCTTCATAATAAAACCCCGGGCGCCGGCCCGGATGGCCCGCTCGGCATAACTTTCTTCATCGTGGAGGGAAATAACCAGAACCTTAAGCTCAGGATACTGAACCGCCAGGTCTTTAATCAGTTCCAGCCCGGAGGAGTTTTTAAGGGAAAGGTCCACCAGGGCAATATCCGGAACTTCCTTCTTGATAAGGTCCATAAAATCCTGGGCGTCTCCCACGGCGCCGGAAACCTTCATGTCCGGTTCCTGCTCCAGGAGCTGTTCCAGCCCCTGACGGACAATGGGATGATCATCCACTATGACAATTCTAAATCGCTTCATTTTTTGACCTTCACATTTTAATATCGAATGACCGCCGCCTTAAGGATCACTCCAGCGAGGCTATGCCGTCCGCCGAATCAGCCTCGGCCCTCCTGGCGGCCTCCAGGATGCAGCGGATCACCGTTCCTTCCCCCCGGCGGGAACGGATTTCCAACTCACCATTAATTATATCCGATCTATATTGCATTGTGTTCATTCCCAGGCCTCTTTTTATTTTCCCCGGGTCAAATCCCCGGCCATCGTCTTTAATCGTTAATTCGCAGCCCTGGGGGGTGCTTTTAAGGCGGACCTCAATGGCGGCGGCCCCGGAGTGTTTAACCGCGTTATTGATGGCCTCCCGGGCAATGTAAAAAAACTGCCGCTGCTCATCCACCGTAAGGCCGGTTATCGGATCCCCCTGAAAGGAGACCTTCACCGGGCAGGTGGATCCGGTGTGTTCCACCAGGCTGTTTAAGGATTCGTTAAGCCCCTCGTTAAGGAGGATCAGGGGAGTGAGCCCCCGGGAAAGGTCCCGAATGGTGGAGACGGATTTTACCACCAGGTCCTGCACTTCCCGGGCCAGGTTTTTGGCCGCGGAAAAATTTTGCTTGCCAATGGCCGACTGCAGGGCCTGAACCTTAAAATGAATCCCCGTAAGCTCCTGTCCCAGGCCGTCATGGATGTCCCGGCCCAGGCGCATCCTTTCCCGTTCCTCCGCCTCCAGAACCTGCTTTTCCACCACCGTCCGCTCGGTAATGTCCCGGGCAATAAAGGAGTAGCCCGCCAGGTTTTTTTCTTCATCAAAAAGGGGGCAGAGGTGGGCGTTTAGGAAGGCCCGGCGCTGCCGGGAGCAGTGGAAAAAAAATTCCCGGTTTTCCAGCAGCCGGTTACTATAAGAAAACTTGGGCAGGGGTATCTCCGGAAAAATCTCCCCCAGGGCCTGCCCGTGGACCTGTTCCTGGGTTAGGCCGGTAAAGCGATAAGCCCCCTGGTTCCAGGCCCGAATCCGGCCGAGGAGATCCATCCCCACCACCAGATCATCGGAGGTTAAAATGATGGACCGCAGAAACGCAAAGAGGTCCATGGCCAAAATGTCGGCGCTGATATCCCTAAAAACAAAGATCTTTTGAAAGGACTCACTATGGGGAGACCGGGCCTTGATCAGGGAACATTCCAGGGGGGTGTAGCCGCTGGCCGCGGGGGTCAGGTTCATCCTAAAATCCGGCTTGGGTCCGTCGGCGGGGGACAGATAGAGCCGCCGGGGAATCTCATCGCACTGGAAAATATTTTCCAACTGGGTCTCGTCATCCCTAAAAAACCGGACCGCGGTGATTTTTTCCTCCGCCGGAACCGCCTTGTCAAAGGGGCGGAAAAAAAATATCTCCTGGGCCTTGCGGTTGTAAAAGAGCACGGTCCCGTCTTCCCGGGTGGTAACCATGGCCTCGTTGATATTGGCCAGGGTGGTGGAGAGGATCTCCTCTTTCTCCCGGGTGATTTTTGAAATGGTATGCCGGTTTAGGGTAATCTCCACAATGGCCCGCAGTTCCTTGCGGTATTTATCCCGGGAGATGTAGTCCTGGGTATCGGCCTTTTTGAGGCGGTCCAGTTTGTCCAGATCCTCAAAGGAGGTTAAAACGAGGATGGGGAGATCGTAGTTTTTGCGGATCCGCCGGATCAGCTCCAGGCTGTCCAGGCCGCCCTGGGCGTCCACATCGATAAGCACTAAATCAATCTGCCGGGAACCCAGCACGTCAAAGACGGTTTCTTCCGCCGACAGGATTCCCGCCACATGATAGCTGTTTTCCGTGAGAATTCGGGCCAGGTCAATGGCCAGTACGGGATCCTCCTCGATAATTAAAACGGAAATATCGCCCACGCCTTCCCTTTAGATCACGTTGGACAGCTTTATCCAAGCGGCCAACTGAATAACGCTTTCTATAAAACCCGCTTTGCGCTTCTTAATCCTCATTTGCAGAATCACCGCCTCCGCATCCTCCACCAGCTCCCACCGGCTCACCACAAAGGGATCGTTTTCCGAAAATCCCCCCTCATCGGCGGGGGAGCCGGGAAAAACCCGCTTAACCACGTAGCTCCTCCGGCCGGCGGCCTCCACCTGCATCCCAAAAAGGGGGGCGAAAAGGCCGGCCATGGGGGCGTGGCGGAAGATGGTTTTAACAGGGATGTCCGGCCGGGCGTCCAGGTTTAACAGGGCGTAAAAGGTTTCGCCCTCCCGGATAAACCCTCCCCTCACGAGGCGCTGGCCCCTCAGTTCCAGGAGAATTCTCTGGGCCTCCCGAATCCGGCTGGCCGGGCGGCCGTTAAATTCCGTTAAAACATCCCCTCGGCGAATCCCCGCCATTTCAGCCGGGGAATTGGGAAAGACATAGATCACCTCCAGCCGGCCGTCCCCGTCATAGAGGCTTAAACCCAGCCAGAGGGCGGTTTGGCGGCCCCCCTGGTAAAACTCAGGAATCCGGCCGGCGATCCAGTCGGTGGGAATGGCAAAATTGATGCCCTCAAACTGGGGAATCTTGGCAAAGACCACCCCCAAAAGCCCCCCCTCGGCATTTAAAAGGGGCCCCCCGGAGTTGCCGCCGTTAAGGGGGGCGTCCACCTGAATTGCCTCCCCCATTTCCAGCAGGCTGCGCCCCCGGGCGGAAACAATCCCGGAGGTAACGGTGTTCTCAAGCCCTCCGGGGCTCCCGATGGCGTAAACCCGCTCCCCCACGTCGAAGCGCTGATTCACATCGAAGGAAAAAACAAAGGGAACCGGCATGACCGTTTTGAGGAGGGCCAGATCGAAAACCGGGTCCCACCCCACAACCTCCGCGGGGATCCGATCCCCCCGGTCCCCGGGAAGCCGGACATAGAGCCGGGAATACCCCTTGTACTCGGTACTCACCTGGGATTCAATCACATGGTAGTTGGTCAGCAGGTATCCCCGGCGGTCTATAAAGAACCCCGATCCAATTACCCGGTCCGCATAACCCATGCCCCGCTCTATGCGGTAACCCCGGTTAACCCAGATCGTTACCGTTCCTGAAAGGTAGTCCCCCATGCCGGGTTTCCGGTCAAGGTAGGCCTCAAAGGATTCGGGAACCTCCAGGGAGCCCTCCCTTAGCCGGGAAACGATGAGTTCCAAAAGGTAACGCTGCCCTTCCTCCATGGCGTAGCCGCCGTAGCGCCTTAGGTCTTCCTCACCGGGGTCCCCTCCCCCCAAAAGGTAGGATTGAAAGGTCAGCAGGGCGGGCACCCGCCGGTCCTCCTCCGCGGCATCGGCCATTTTAAAGAGGAGTTCCCCGGGGTCCTCCCCTTCCGCCTCCCCCAGGGCCTGCAACTCCCGCAGGTAGATCAGGGCCGCCGGATAATCCCCGGCCTCCAGGGCGGTTTGCAGGTTGGCCCTCAGCCTTTCCTCCGCCAGGGCGGCCCGGCTTTCCACCGCCTCACTTCCTTCCGGGCTAAGCTCTATGTCCCGAAACACCCGGTCGGTATCCTGAAGGACCAGCCGGTAATCCTCCCTTTCCAGGGCATCATCTAGCCGCTTTAGAAGGGCTTCGTTAAAGGCCGGAGCTTCGGGCGGCGCCTCCTGGGTAAGGCAGGAGGCCCCCAAAAAGGCAAAAAGGGAAAAAAGAAAAAGGGAAGGAAAAGGAAAAAATTTTTTCAACGAGTTACCCCTTGTATTTCCACCAGAACATCGTAAACCCCGTCATCCCTGGAGGAGTACTCCCGGAGAAGCCGCCCCTCCCGGATGATCTGCCGACATTCCGCAAATCCGTTTTGGTTAAGGTCCCAGGAAACGCTAAAGCCCCCTTCCTGCGCCTCTTCCCGGTATTCATAATACTCATCCCCTCCGGCGTCGTGGAGCAGCAGCCTGAGCCCTCCGGGGTTGTCGTGCAAAAGGGTATCCCACCAGGAACGGTTAAGGAAGCGCCGGGCCTCCAGGGTCAAAACCCCTTCCCGGAGGTACAGCCAGCCCGAAGCCTCGCCTCCGGGGGCATACTCATAAACCTCGGCCTCCCCGGCGGTGATGGGGATAAACTCCTCCCTGGGGGGCAGCTCCCCTTCCCTAAAGGTTCGTACCCGCCGGGCGGAGGCCCTTAGCTGATCTTCGGTCCAGGGGGTATGATAGGGAAGGAAGGTCTCAAAGGGGGAGTACCAAAGGTTGATTTCCAGGGAAAAGTTTCCCGGAAGAAAATCGTAGAGCCGAATCTCCTCCCCGGTGGAAACCGCGAGGCTCCTCACCCAGGGATAAATCTCGTATTCCGCGTAAAAGGAAAGGGGCTGCCGGCTTTGAAAGCTCACCGGCCGGCCGTTTTGGTAAAGGGCCCGGTAGATAAAAAGGCCGTCCTGCCGGGGATCGTAGGTAACCCCTAGGGGCCGGCCTTCCTCCACCTCCACGGTAAGTTCCGCCAAACCATCCCCGTTTTCATCCCCCCTCTGAAGGCCGGTGTAACCCCGAAAAAGCTCCGTTAAATCCTCCCGCTGGGCGGCCGGCAAAAGCCTGCGGTAGGCCTCCCCGGTAAGGCGGAGGTCCTCAAAAAGCCCGGCGGAAACAAGCCTTTCCAGAACCGGCAGGTAGTCCTCCCGCCGGGGACTTAGGCCCTCCAGGGAGATCCGAACCAGCTCGCCGGAGAGGGAAAAGAGGTTATACCGCCGGTAAAGTTCCAGCCCCTGCCAAACCTCCGGGGGACTCAGGTGGGGCAGCAGGAGAAGGATAAGGCGGTTCCGTTCCTCCCGGCCGGGAATGGCATCCTCCCCAAGGAACCCCCCATAGCGGGCGGTCTCGCCGGGGGAAAGGCTAAAGAGGAGGTCCAAAAGCTCTCCCTCCCAGGGATGAAAAAAAAGGCCCTCCTTTAATACTTCCACCGCCTCGGCCCGGCGATCCAGCCTGTCCAGGGCAAAGGCCCGGATCCGAACCTCCCCGGCTTCGGGACCCCGGAAAGGCTGGGGAGGGGGGGCCGGAGCGGGGGGCCGGGAGTGGTCCCGGCGATCCAGAATTTCCAAAACCTGGGGGTAATCCGTCGTTTGAAAGTAGAGTTTGGCCAGGGGAAGGAGGACATCCTGGGGGGAAAAGAAGAGCCAGGAATCCTTATCCAGGGCCCGGTGGTAGTAAAAGCGGATCAGTTCCGGCGTCCCCTCCGGCGTTCCCTCTAAAAACAGGGCGGAGAGAAAATCCATATCGCTGTTGGGCTCCTGAAACTCCCCGGCCACCCGGAGCAAACGCCGGGCCTCCTCCCTCTGTCCGGCCCGTTCCGCCTCCACAGCCTTTTCCAGGTAGAGCCGCCCCAGGGCCGGCGAGGGATCGGCGGCCAAAACCCCGGCGGCAAGAAAAAACAAAAGTCCCGGCAATCTGCGTTTCATCTCAGGTCCGGGGAGAGTCCGCCTCCGTCATCCTTTCCGCCGCCGGGGGCAGGCCCAGGAGTTCCCGAACCTCCCGGTCGTCTAAGGTTTCTTTCTCCACCAGGGCGTCGGTTAATTTTTCCAGATCGTCCCGGCGGCTTAGGAGGATGGACCGGGTTTCCGACAGACAGGCCTCTAAAATCCGGTTAATCTCCTCATCCAGCCTTTCCCCCATGGCCTCGGAGTATTCCTTCTGATTGACGATCTCCCGACCGATAAAAATGGGTTCATCCTCATGGCCAAAGCAGGCAAAGCCGATGTTGTCGGACATACCCCACTCCCGGACCATCTTGCGGGCCAGGTTGGTAGCCTGAAGAATGTCGTTGGCCGTACCGGTGGTGGTTTCGCCGTAGAAGATCTCCTCCGCCACGTAACCCCCCATGGTGATCTTAATCCGGTCCAGGAGCCAGCTTTTGGACCGGGAGTAGATGTCCTTTTCCGGAAGGGAAACCGCCATGCCCAAGGCTTGCCCGTGGGGAATTACCGTTACCTTGTGGAGGGGGTCCGTATTTTTAAGGCAGTAGTGCAGAAGGGCGTGGCCGGCCTCGTGGCAGGCGGTGGCCCGCTTTTCCTTGGAGGTGATGAGCTTGGATTTCCGGGCTATGCCCAGGAGGAGCTTATCCCTGGCCTCCTCAAAGTGGCTGGGCCCCACCAGCTTTTTCCCTGCCCGGGCGGCAAAGAGGGCGGCCTCGTTCACCAGGTTGGCCAGGTCCGCCCCGGAGGTTCCCGGGGTGGCCCGGGCGATAAGGTTAAAGTCCACCCCCGCGGCCAGGGGCACCTTGGCCCCGTGGATTCGCAGGATGGCCTCCCGTTCCACCACATCGGGCATATCCACCACCACCTGCCGGTCAAAGCGTCCGGGCCGGAGGAGGGCCGGGTCCAGAACATCGGGGCGGTTGGTCGCGGCAATCATGATCACCCCGTCCTTGGTGTCAAACCCGTCCATCTCCACCAGCATCTGGTTGAGGGTCTGCTCCCTTTCATCGTGGCCCCCGCCGTAACCGGCCCCCCGGGTACGGCCCACCGCGTCCAATTCGTCAATAAAAAGAATACAGGGAGCGTTCTTCCGGCCCTGCTCAAAGAGGTCCCTTACCCGGCTTGCCCCTACCCCCACAAACATTTCCACGAAGTCCGAACCGGACATGTGAAAAAAATTCACCCCTGCCTCCCCCGCAATGGCCTTGGCCAGGAGGGTTTTCCCCGTGCCGGGCATGCCCACTAAAAGCACCCCCTTGGGAATCCGGGCCCCCAGGGCGGAAAACTTGGCGGGGTTTTTGAGGAAGTCCACCACCTCCTCAAGCTCATACTTGGCCTCTTTCTGCCCCGCCACATCCTGAAAGGTAATCTTTTTATCGTTTTGTACGTATTTTTTGGCCCGGCTCCGCCCAAAGGCAAAGGCCTTGCCCCCCCCCTGATTCATCTGCCGGAAGAGGTACCACATAAAGCCGATGGAAAGAATCCAGGGCAGGGACTGGAGCAAAAAGTAAAGGGCGGAGGATTTTTCTCCCCCTTCAAAGATCACCCCCCGGGCCCGCAGCTCCTGAAGGAGGGACTCGTCGTAGTAGGGAATCCGGGTTTTAAAGGGAACTTCCCCGCCCGGCCCCGTGATGGTTCCCTGAATTTCCAGATCGTCAAAGATCTTAATCCGCCCTATCTGTCCCCCCTCCAACTGAGCGAGAAAGGCCGAATAGGGAATCCGCTGAACCGTCCCCCGGCCGGAAAAGAGAAACAGGGAGAAAAAAAGCAGACCCAGGACGATTAACAGGATCAGGGCTACCCGGTTGCCGGAAAAGCCCGAACCTTGGGGCCGGCCGCCCGGATTGGCGGGATCCGGTTCTTGCCCGCCGAATTCATCCTTGGGATCGTGGTTGGATTGATTCAATTCTGTCTCCTCGTATAAAACAAACCATAGGGGGTCCCCCCTTCCGCAGGGGCCGTACCGGACCCCCGGCGGCTCAAATTAAGGCAGTTTTTCCCCCCAAAGCCGGCCGCCAAAACGCCCCAGATTCCCCCGGCGTCTTCCACCACGGGGACCCGCCACCGCAGGGCCTCGGGGATGCCCCAGGAGGAAAAGAGCTTTTTCAGGCTCACCGTTCCCCCGGAAAGGCGGATCCTGTCCCCCGGTTCCCTGGTCCGGATAATCAGGGGAAAGGCTATGGCTCCGGGGTCAAACAGCAGGCCCCGGGGAAGAACCCTTGAACCCGGCGCTTCCGCAGGTTGGGCCCGGAATGAAAAAAAAGTCCCCCCGGCAAAAAAGTCCCGGCTTTCCTCAATGATACAACAATACTGATTTTTCCGGGGAATAACAATATCCCGACTCCAAAAAAGGCTGTTCTTCTCCTGAATGATTCTAATCCCGTGGCCCCGGAGAAGAACCCGAACCCCCCGCCCGCCGCCGGTTTCTTCCCCCCGGACCGCCGAAGAAAGGGAATCCAGAAACCTTCCGGGCAGGCGGGTCCGGCCGGGGAAGGTCCGGTTGTACAGGGTGAACAGGGACTGCCGCCGCAGCAGGGGGGGGGCGGCAAAGAATTCCCGGACCCCGCAGGTCCACCGGCCCCCCGGGGCCCTTTCCCAGGGGCACTGTTTCAGGCTCTCCTCCCGGATAAAAGCCGCCGCCTCCCGGAGCAGCGCCGCGGTCCGGGAAAAGCCCCTTTGGTAGTGGGGGAAGAATTCCCTAAGGGGCGGCATAAGGCGCCTCCGGATCCGGTTGCGAAGGAAGGTCTCATCCTGGTTGGTAGAATCGGTGATGTAGGGCAGGTCCCTCTCGGCAAGCCAGTTTAGGAGACTCCTTTTAGGAACCCCCAGGAGGGGACGGATGATAAACCCGGAGTGGGGAGAAATTCCCCCTAGCCCGCCGGGGCCTGAGCCGGTCAAAAGCCGCATCAGCAGGGTTTCCCCCTGGTCGTCCCCGTGGTGGGCTAAAAGAAGCCGGGTGTAGCCCTCCTTTTCCATAACCCGGCGGAAAAAATCCCGCCGCCGATTCCGGGCCAGGTCCTCCAGGCTGAGGCCCCGCCGCTCCGCCTCCCCCTTCAGGAGGCCCGGTTCCACCTCGCCGGTGTGGAGGGGAAGCCCCCAGCGGCGGGCGTAACGGGAAACCAGGGCCCCCTCCTCCCACCGCTCATCGGCGGCGCGGATTCCGTGATCCAGGTAGGCCAGGCCTAAGCTAAAGGGGGGCAGGGAGGCCGGTCCGCTCCGCCGCAAAGCCAGGCACAGCCCCAGGAGGCAGAGGGAATCCGGGCCGCCGGAAAAGCCCACCAGGAGGCTTTCCCCGGCGGACAAGCCCGCCCGGAGGAGGGCCTCCTCTACGGCGGCTTCAAGGTTGCCGGCGGTTGTACTCACCCATCACCCTATCCGGTTCGCCCTCCCAGAGGGCTTGAACCGCTGCGGCGGCCCGCTCTTCCCCCGCCCGGAGGCTTTCCCTTTCCTGTCCCGAAGGGGCGGAAAGAACGTGGGCCGCCAGGTCTCCCCGGGCCTCCGGCCGACCGATTCCCACATAGACCCGGAAAAAATCCGGGGTTCCCAGGCTGTCGATTATGGATTGCAGCCCCTTCTGCCCCGCGGAGGATCCCCCCCGCTTGATCCGGAGGGCCCCCGGAGGAAGATCGCAGTTATCGCAGACCAGGATAAGTCCCTCCCTTAGGCCGGAATAGCCGCGGCCCAGGGGGGCCAGGACCCGGCCCGAGCGGTTCATGTAGGTAAGGGGCTTAACGAGGAGCCCCAGGCCGCGGGAAAGCCGTACCGGAGCCCGGAGGTAGGGGTGACAGAAGGGGCGGCGAAAAACCAGCCCCAGGGCGGCGGCCAGGCTGTCCAAAACCCGGAACCCCGCGTTGTGCCGGGAATCCCGGTATTCCGGTCCGGGGTTGCCCAGACCGATGACGCAGACCCTAAGAGGACTTGGACTCAGAAGACCCCTGGGCCTCACCCCCTGCCTCCGCGGTTCCGGTCTCCCCCGCCTGGGAGGATTCCCTAATCAGACTCACCCCGATCACCGCCTGCTCGCCCCCCGTGAGAACCCGGACATCCGGGGGAATCTCCAGGTCCCGGACGTGGATGGATTCGTTGAGTTTAAGCCGACTCACATCCACCTCGATAAAGCCGGGGATAACCGCGGGGATACATTCGATTTCGAGGCTGTGGAGGTGCTCCTCCAAAACGCCCCCTTCCTTAACCCCCGGGCTGGCCCCGGTAATCCTTAGGGGGACCGTGGTTCTTAGGGTTTTGCCCTTTTCAATTTCATAAAAATCAATGTGGAGGATCTTTCCCGAAAGGATGTCTTCCTGAATGTCCTTAACCAGAACGCTCCGGTGATCCCCCTGGATGTCCACGTCAAAAATGGTGTTGGCCCCGATGGCCTTAAAGCTCTTGTGAAAGAGGGTCTCATCCAGGGAAACCGCCACGGGGGCCTGGTGACCGTAGATGATCGCCGGAATCCTGCCCTCTTTCCGCAGGGAACGGGTGGGACCTTTCTTAAATTGCCGGCGTAATTCCGCGTTGAGTAATCTATCGCTCATGGTTAAACAAACTCCTTTGGTATAGGCGATCTGGGATGGAAGGATTCGAACCTTCGAGTGCCGGAACCAAAACCCGGTGGCTTAAACCTCTTGCCGACATCCCAAGGAGATAACCAAAATCCCTTAAGAACCGGCCCCCAGGATAGCATTTTTTACAAATTAAGGCAACCGCTTCCTAAAGCCATTCGGTGAGGAAAGGTTTTTACCGGGGAACAAACCTATAAATCGGCGTCTTCATCGCCCACCTGATCTTCGGGGCAGTTTTCGTAGGCTTCCAGAATTTGTTCCTGCAGCTTAGTCCGGAATTCCGAGTTGATGGGGTGGACAATGTCTTTGTACTCCCCGGTTTTCGTTTTCCGGCTGGGCATGGCAATGAAAGCTCCGTTCTTGCCGGCTATGACCTTGACATTGTGCACCACAAAGCAGTCGTTAAAGGTAATGGTAACGTAGGCTTTTAACTTGCCTTCGGCGTTGACCCTGCGAATTCGGATGTCCGTGATATTCATAATATCTCCTTGCCGTTTCATAATCACTGGAACACCCTCATTTTAATATGCCCCGGCGGGGTACGCAAGCAATTTTATTTTCCAACTCACGGGAAATTGCCCTTTTAGCTCCTCCAGGGCCTCCCCGGCCCCGGCGGGGCAGGAAAAGAGACCGTAAACCGCCGAACCGGAACCGGAAAGGGAAACAAAGTCCGCCCCCCGGCGGCGAAAAACCGACTCCGCCGCGGCCAGGGCGGGGTAGCGGGGAAAGAGGGGCCCCCGGAAGCTGTTAAAGAAGGGCCAGTCCCGGGGCGCCAGGTTGAGGTAGGCCTCCCGGACGGCCCGGGGGCTTAAGTGTTCCCGGATTTGCCCCGCCCCGTCGAAAAGGTCGTAGGCGGCCCGGGTGGAGACTCCCGGTTCCGGGGCCGCCAAAACCAGTTCCCCCTCCCAGCCGCCGGCCCCCGGCAGGGGCCTTAGGGGTTCCAGGATTTCCCCCCGGCCGGTAACCAGGCAGGCCGGGCCGCTTAAAAAGAAGGGCACGTCGCAGCCCAGGGTCTCCGCCCCTTTGAGGAGGGCCTCCCCGGAGAGGGGCTCCCCCAGGAGGGCGTTGAGGCCCTTCAGGGCCGCCGCGGCGTTTCCCGATCCCCCCCCCAGGCCGGCGCCGGAGGGAATGCGCTTATTAACCCGGAACTCCCAGGAGAGATCCCGGGAAAGGAGGCGGTTGAAAAGCCGGGCGGCCCGGATGATGAGGTTCTCCTCCGGAGGGCAGTCAAAGTTTCCGGTAAGGTTCAGCCGGCCCTTGCCGGGGAGGGGGCGGATAGTCATTTCATCCCGGAGATCGATCAGATGGAAGAGAGAGATGATTTCATGGTATCCATCCGGTCTTCTTTCCCGAATATCCAAATGAAGGTTGATCTTGGCCGGAGATAAAACGCATAGTTCTCTTTCCATAAGATGAAATTGATTGTAAACAACTTAAAATAAAATCTCAAGATCGCTAAACTTTTAAAAAAAAAGCAAAAATAAAGGTAAAAATAGTTGACAGAGGATTATTCTTATTCTTAGATTATGGCAGAAGGCTCTTACGTGCCGGAAATATTGACATTGGGAAGGTCCAAGTTGACAGAAAATAACCCCCTCTATTTTGCCGCCGGGAATGACCCGGGCCGCTTTGTCATGGGCGACGATGATTACGATAACCTCTACAACGAAGATGACGACTTTTTTGATGACGGCTACGATGATTATGAAGAGGATTACGACGAATTTAAGGAAGACGAAGACAGCCTGGAAGACGATTTTGACGAAGATATAGAAGAAGACGAGGATGATGATGAGGACGATGAGGATCCCGATGACGACGATGATCCTGAGGATGACGAAGATGAGGACGATGACTTCAACTACGGCGACAACCTCGGCTACGACGACTTTGGCGACTAGACTCCGGGTCTCCTAACTTTGCGGGGGGGCGGCGCTCATCCTGGGAACAAAGTGAAAAACCTTCTCTAATTCGTAAAATTCCCTGGCCTTTTCGTTCATAAGGTGAATAATAAAATCCCCGCAATCCAGGAGCAGCCAGGTTTTTATTTCCCCGGTTTCCGATCCCGGTTCCTCCCCGTCCCCCTCCCACCGGCGGAGCCGTTTAACCTCCAGTTCCTCCAGGGCCTCATCCACCCGGCGGAGCAGCCCCGCCAGGTGGCCCCGGCTGTTCACCGTGGCAATAATAAAGCCCTCTGTCCAGGAGCAGCGGCCGCTTAGGTCCAGAGCCAGGACATCCCGGCAGTTGTGTTCTTCCAGGAGGCGGCAGAGCTGAGTTAGGTTACGGTTTACAGTACTGTCCATCAAAATCCTTCCCCAAAATGATGGTTATCTCCGGGCTGAGGCGGCTTTCCCCTTCTTCCGGCGGCAGGAGGGGCCGGTATTCCACCCGGGTACAGCGGATAAGGCTGGCCGCCCTTTGGGTTCCCCCGGTATCCTCGGTGTGGCCGATGACCAGGGTGTACTCCTGGTCAAAGTTATCGTAATTCCCCACCCGGAAAATCTCGTAGCCATAGTTCTGAAAGATCTGCCCCGTCCGCCCGGCCAGGCCGGCCACCGCGGAACCGTTGAGAATCTCCAGGCTTAGGGCGGCCTCCTGGGAAGAGAGGGGTTCCCGGTCTTCCAGGGATTTGACGGTCTGGCGGACCATCTCAATCAGGAGCATCCCCTCCCGGTGGCGAAAGAGAAGCTCCTTGCCGTCCACGATCCGGTTGGTCCCCAGGACCCTCTGAACCACCATCTGGTCCTGGTTAAGCCGGGGCAATTCCAAAAGAAAGCTCCGAACCGCCCCGGAAGACAGGTTGGTGGAGAGGTTTTTCCACAGCCGGGGGAAAACCTGGGGGTTTGTCAGGTCTCCCGAAGCCCGGGCCCAGCCCCGGAGGAGTCCCCGGAGGAATTGTTCCCGCCGTTCCACCCCTTCCGTGTCGTCTTCCCCCGGAGGGGCCTCCCGGAGGTAGAGTACCGCCTTGTCCCCGTCCAGCCTGACGCTCCCGGAGGGCAGAAAAACCATGGTCTCCGGCAGTTCCAGGGGATCGGGGATAAAAACTTCCAGCCCGCCGTTTAAGTCCACCAGGGTCCGGGCCTGGGAGAGGGTGATGACAAAGTAAAAGGGGATGGGGGCGTCGATGAGTTTTGCCAGTTTTTCCACGTAGCCCTGGGGACGGTCCCGGCGGAAGAGGACCGACACCCCGTCAATCCGCTTGAGGCTGTCGATAAGGTCGCCGGTGTTGGGGGGAATGTCCAAAAGGGCCCCCTTCTTGGCGCCGGGGTGATAAAAAAAGATCTGGGAGGCCAGGAGTTCATTTTCCTCCCCGGTGATCATGAAGGCCGCGGTGATGAGCCCTTCTTCCTCGATGAGGGTGGTAATCTCATCGCTCCTGAACCGGGAAATGAAAAAGATCACCGTTCCCCCGGCTACCACAAAGATGAGGATTAAAAAAATGAGTCCCTTATCAAAGGTTAGGTTTTTCTTCACCCTTTGCCGGCTTCCTTACAGGTTTTTCGTCGTAGCGATCATGGGAATCCCTCCGGATAAAATCAAAAAATTCCTCCAGGTCCCGGTAGTCTTGCCACTGGTCCAGGGCGGGACTGTGATACTCCCGGCCCGGTTCTATATAATCGGCGATATAGATTATTTTTTCAAGGGCGCTCCTTCCCTTGCCCAGGGTATGATTGGCCACGGCGTCGAGGATGTCCCCGGAAAGGCCGGGGTAGCGCCGGCGGAGAATCTCCGCCCCCACCGGGCCGTGGAGAAAGACGGGGTTTTCCCGTTCCGCCGGGCCGGGGGCCAGGCCATAGGTTTCGGCGGCCCGGAGCAATTCGGGGCCGGTTAACTCCCGGGCCAGATCGTGGTAGAGCCCCGCGTGATAAGCCGCCCCTTCCAGCCCGGGAAAGCCGAAGTGTCCCGCCAGGCGCCGGGCAACCCCGGCAACCCGCCGGCAGTGGGCAAACCGGGGGGGGCTTAGGCGGCTTGCCACAAAGTCCGCCGGGGCCGCCTGGACGCCGTATAAATCCCGGCTTAGGATATACCGGTACACCCCCGGCGGCAGAAGGTACTTCACCGCCCCCCCCTCCCGAAGGCCCCTCCGAATTTCCTGGGAGGAGATGGGAAGGCAGGGGTTCCCCAGGTCGATAAAGGGGAAGGGGGAGGAGGAACCGGAAGGGCCGGCGGAGGGCCCGATGCGCCGGACAACCAGGAGTTCCGCCTCGGCGGCCAGTTCGGGGGCCTGCTTCCAGTGGGGAAAGCCCTCCAGAAGGTCATCCCCCAGGAGAAAGCCGGGCCTCTCCGTCCAGCCCCTTTCCTGCCTTAGCCCCCGGAGGGTGTCGATGGTATAGCCCACCCGGGCCTCCCGAATCTCCCTTTCCTCGATTCCAAAGGGGCTGTCCTCCAGGGCCAAACGGAGCATGGCCAACCGGTGCTCCGGGGTGGTTCCGGAGTCGTGGGTTTTATGGGCGGCCTTAAAGGCGGGGAGAAAGAGGATCTCCGCCTCCGGGTAGGCCGAAGCGGCAATGTCCGCCATGTGGAGGTGCCCCAAATGGACCGGATCAAAACTGCCTCCAAAGATGATGGTTTTCAATCCCCCTCCGGGGCCTGGGCGGTTCCCGCCAGCTCCAGGCAAAGGTCCAGGAAGCCCTCCAGCCCTTCCCTGGTAAAGTTGGAGAGCCCCGCAACCCTTTCTCCGGGAAGGGCCCGGCGCAGCTCTTCCAGCCGCTCCGGCGCGCCGGGTAAGTCCAGTTTAGAGCCGGCGACAATCCGGGGACGGTCCAGCAGGCGGCCCGGATAGCCCCGGAGTTCCTTTTGGAGAAGGCCGAAGGATTCCAGAAAATTATCCCCCGAAAGATCGATCAGGAAGACCAGTACCCGGGTCCGGGCAATGTGCTTGAGGAATTTGAGGCCCAGGCCGGCCCCCTGCCCCGCCCCTTCGATGATTCCCGGAATGTCCGCAAAGACGATCTCCGAATCTCCCCGGCGGAGTACCCCCAGGCTGGGAACGAGGGTGGTAAAGGGGTAATCCCCCACCTTGGTTTTGGCCTGGGTGAGGGCCGCGACCAGGCTGGATTTCCCCGCGTTGGGCATTCCCACCAGGCCAACATCGGCAATGAGGTTAAGCTCCACGTGAACCCGGCAGGAGACCCCGGGGGTCCCCGGCTGGGCAAACCGGGGGGTCTGACGGGTGGAGGTTTTAAAGTGGCAGTTCCCCTTGCCCCCCCGGCCGCCCTCCAGAAAAATCCAGCGGTCCTCCCCGGCGAGGTCCCGGAGGACCTGGCCGGTAACGGGGTCCCGGATGAGGGTTCCCGGGGGAACCGGGATAAGCACGTCCGCCCCGTCGGCCCCGTGGCGCCGACAGCCTTCGCCCCCCCGGCCGTTTTCCGCCCGGTAGCACCGCCGGCGCTTGAGGTGGAGGAGGGTTTTGGTGTTGGGGCGGACCACGAAAACCACGTTGCCCCCCCGGCCGCCGTCTCCCCCGTCCGGCCCTCCCCGGGGGATGTACTTTTCCCGGCGGAAGGACACGCAGCCCGGCCCTCCGGCCCCTGAGGAAAGGTCTATGTAGGTTTCGTCAGCAAAACCGTGCATAGGAGGAGGAGAAAGAAGGAAGGGCGGTCCGGGAAAAAGAAGCTTTCCCCTTACTCCGCCGGGGGAAGAACCGCAACATATTTGCGCCCCATCCGGGACTTAAAGGCTACCTCGCCGGCAATTTTGGCGAAGAGGGTGTCGTCACTGCCCCGGCCGACGTTGACGCCGGGATGAAAAACGGTTCCCCGCTGACGGACCAGAATCTCCCCCCCGTTTACCTTCTGCCCGGCGTAGCGTTTTACCCCCAGCCGCTGGGAATGGGAGTCCCGGCCGTTCCGTGAACTGCCGCCGCCTTTTTTATGTGCCATTGCTTACGCTCCTTATGGGGACCCGGCGGCCGGCCGGTTCCCCTGGTTTAGCATTTATCGATCTCCAGTTTCACCTGCCCCGGTGATTCCTTAAGGAGATCCTCAAAACCCATTTTCAGGGTGTCCCCCACTCCCCTTAACCAGTCCTTATCGGCGGGGGGAAATTTTTGAACTGTAAAAGCCAAAAGCCCCGGTTCCGCCGCCTCGCCGACAAGGATGAACCCCGGCCGGGCGCCAAGGGTCCGGGCCGCCGTCCGGACCAGAACGCTGGCGGCGGCGCAGATGAGGCTGTAGGGCGTTCCGGCTTCCCGGACCGCGTGGCCCCGGAGCCGGCAGCCCTCCAGGAGGCCCTCCGCCGAAAACCCCAGGCTAATCCAAATCAAGGCTTAAGCGCCCTGGATATCTTCCACCCGGATCAGGGTATACTGCTGCCGGTGCCCCTGGCGGCGGGCGTAATTTTTCCGCCGCTTGTAGCGGAAGATCCGGACTTTTTTGCCCTTGGTTTGCCCTTCCACCTTGGCTTTTACCGAAACGCCGTCCACATAGGGGGTGCCCACCCGGACATTGCCTTCGCTGCTGATTAAGAGAACCGTTCCAAAATCAAGCTCCTCCCCCGGCTGGGCGGGAACCTTATCAATCTGCAAAAGGACGCCCTTTTCGGCTTTGTATTGCCTGCCCTTGATTTCTACCAGTGCGTACATGTTTCTTTCCTTGCTATCTAGTCTTAAAGCCGGGTTAAAACCCCTTGTTCACCTTCTTTTATATCAAAAAGGGGGCAGATAGTCAAGAGAGCCAGCCGAAGAAAGCGGTCATCCGGGTATAGGCTGCCGGTCCCTCCCGGCGGTAGGAGCCCAGGACCGCCGGTTCCGCCATGGAGAACCCCTCCGCCCGGACAAGCTCCTCCGGGGGCGGGGCAAAGAACCGGCCGCAGGCGGTACACACCCCCGCCTGGGCAATCCGGGTAAGCCCCCGGGCCTCCAGGATGGCCTTGTTGGCGGCGCACAGGTCCAGGGCATAGCGGCCGCCCCCCCGGGGGATGAGGCCGGGAACCGAGGCCGGGTCCGGGGGAAGGGAAGGCTCCGAACCTTCCGGCGGCCCCTTTCCGGCGGCCCTCAGGGCGGCCCCCAAAGCGGCCAGGACCAGGGAGGCCCACTCCCCGGCCCGGAAGGAGTCCCCGGTGTAACAGCAGGGGCCGATGCAGGGACCCAGGAAGGCCGTCAGGTCTTCCTCCCGGGCGCCCCGGCGGATCAGGGCTTCCGCCGCTTCCAGGGCGATCCCCGTTCCCCGCCAGCCCGAATGAACCAGGGCCAGGAGGGGCGAGGCGGAATGAAAGAGAAAAACCGTCAGACAGTCCGCGGCGGTAACGGTGAGGATTTCCCCCGGGCGGGAACTGAACAGCCCGTCCCCCCGGCGGCCCCGGAGAGAGAAGGGGCCGGCCTTGAGAACCCGCCGGGTATGT
>JAISRN010000040.1 GCA_031273605.1 Spirochaetales bacterium
AAATTCACAGCCAAAAAACAGCGCCAAAACCGCCGTTATCATAATCCCAATCGAAGCGCCCTTTTTCATCTTTCGTCCTTATATCAGAATTTCACGTATACAAACTTCACGAGTATCCCCTAGGGTTCATTTTTTCATGGGAAAAAGGCTCTGTCATGAGTAATATCTCACGGGTTTGCAAGTTTTCGCACCAAAACGCCTTTTTTGACTTCTTTCTTCGACTTTTTCGACTTTGCGGTTAGGTTCTTCTTCGTCCATATTGCGGTTTTAAGAGGATTTCAGAAGTTGAAAAAGTAAGCGCTGTTGCCCTGGCGGGGAGCCGGGGGAAAAACTGGTTATCCTGAATTGAGAATTGCGGCCTTGAAAAATTTAGCCCCCAACCCTTAGAGGAGCTTCCCCAGCAGTTCTCCGGAGGGGGAGAAGGCCATTTCTTGGGGGGCTGAGAGAATCTCCACATCCTCCCGGCGGCCCAGGTCCTCCACCACCCCGGGGGAAACCTGAATTTCCCCCAGATGAAGGGTGTCGGGGATCACCACAATCCGGGCAGTCAGGGGGGTAATCCGGGGGATGGTCCGCAGGGCCCCCAACACCGCCAGCCGGTCGGTTTCAAAAACCATGGGGAGCTTGGCCGGGCCGGTAACGGTGGAGGCGATGCAGTTTGTGTAGGTATCACCCCAATCAACGGCCTCGGCGCAGGACCGGGTGCACACATCCGCCAGGCCGATGCCGTTGCCGTTGCCCCGGGCGCCCCGGCTTAGCCCCAACACCGCAATCCGGCCAATGGGGGGAACCTGGGCAAAGCCTTCGCTTAGGCCGGAACCCATGCGGCCCACAATGTTGGGGTCCATCCCCGCGCCGCTTATGTCCTTGCCAATCCGGTGCAGCACCAGGAGATCAATCCGGGGCATCAGGAGCCGGGCGGTGAGGCCCTTGGCGGTTACCAGGAGCTCCCTGTCCCGGTCCATAAGGTCCGGCGGCAGAACCACTTCAACCGCCGCGGTTTCTTCGTACCCGTTTTCCACCACCGCCAGGGCAAAGGCCAGTTTAAGCCGGCCTAAAATCACCGCCGCCGCCTGGGGCAGCACCTGGGCCATCCGGTCAAAGCCCTCGGAATGGAGGGCCGTGGCGCCGGGATGGTTGCCCAGACCGATACAGAGCATCTTTACCAGCCCGGATTCGTGGGGGCCCTTAAAGTCGGTATGGGGCTTGATCCGGTTAATCACCACCACCCCATCGGCCTTGAGGGCGGTTTGGGAAAGGTAAACCGGGGTTCCCGTGGGCAGGGCGCCGATCCGCTCCACCTCCGTTTCGGAAAGGATGGGAACCCCCATGGCCCCCTGGGTAATGCCGTAACCCTCCAGCACTTCCAACTGCCCCCGGGCCTGGCCGCCCCCGTGGCTGCCCATGGCGGGAAAGATGAAAGGGGCCGCCCCAAAGCTCTTGAGCTTGTCCGCCGCGGCCCGGACAAGGGGGGCAAGCCCCGCAATCCGGCGGCTGCCCACCCCCAGGGCAATGCGCTTTCCCGCAAAATCCCGGGGGTTTAATTTTTCATCCATCTGGCTTAAAAGGGCCTCCGGGGGGTTGGGAAGGACAGGCCGGGGAAAGATCTGCCTTAGCCCCTGCAAAAGGGGAAGGGGGTCCCCTTCAATTCCGGGAATATGGGTTGTGCCCAGGTGAAAGCGCATACCTAGAGGCCAAAGTTTTGGGCTATCGCCTGAACCAGGCCCTCCTTGGGCAGAGCGCCGGTCAGCATAACCGGGGGAGCGGAGGCAGAAACAAATAGGAGGGAGGGAATGGACTGAATTCCCATGGCCATAGCCAGGTCCTGTTCCTCATCCACATTCACCTTGTAAATATCGACCCGGCCCGCATACTCCTCCGCCAGTTCTTCCAGCAGGGGGCCCAACATCCGGCAGGGGCGGCACCACTCGGCCCAAAAATCCACAATGGCCGGCCGGCTGCCCTTAAAGGGCTGAACTTCTCCGGCGGTGTAGTCAAAGATCTTGTCCTGAAAATCCTTGGCGTTGAGGTTTTCGCTCATTCTTTTCTCCTAAAGAATCGTCCCCGGACTGCCTGGGAACGATTTTAAATACCTAGTATAAACCAAGGCAAAAGAACTTTCAACTGCCCGCCGCCCTTGTGCCCGCCCCTTGAAAGAACCGGGGATAGCGGATAGGATTTTAAAAGTAGAGTTTTAAAATCACCTTCCCCGGAGGTCCCGTGGTTAAAAAAATATTTTTTCTCCTCTTGTCGGCGGCGCCCCTGGCCCTGTCGGCCGCCGGGGAACCGGGGGGAAATGTTTCTCCGTTGACTCTGGAATTCTCCCTGGGTTTGCTAAGCGGCCGGGCGGAAGAGCTTGTTTATCAGGATGAAAACTCCGGCGATAAGTTAAGCCAACTGCTTTGGGATCTAAAGCCCCTGGTGTATACCGGGGCCGGTCTGCGCTACCACCGGCAAAGCCGGGGGGGCGGGGGCTTTTTTGCGGAGGCTATGGTTAAGTTGGGGATTCCCGGGGAAACCGGGGTTATGGAGGATAGGGACTGGATGGGGCTGAACGCTCCCCAGTGGCTGACCCACTACTCGGTTCATACAAATAGAACAGACTGGGCGGTGTTATTCGACGGGTCCCTGGGCCTCTCCTTCCCGGTCTGGACCCATTTCTTATTAAAAATCTCCGTAGCCTATCATTTTATGAATTTTTACTGGATGGGGAAAGGGGGCTCCCTCCTGTATCCCTATCCCGACAGCCATGGCTACATTACCACTGCCACGGCAACGGTGATAACTTACCAGCAGATCTGGCATGCCATCGGCCCTGCCGTTTCTTTTTATGGGGCCTTTAACCGGTATTTTTCCATGGAGCTGGCCTTTAACTTCAGCCCCCTGGTCTTTTTTGCCGGGCTGGATAACCACATTCTGCGGGTGCCGAGGCTGGTCATTACCGGAAAATATAACGGGGGATTCTCCATCCAGCCGGGGCTGGTTTTTTCTTTTGCCCCCAAGGGCTCCCTGGTTTTTTCCCTGTCCCTGGCTTATCGCCGCATAAGGGGAACCCGGGGGGACGGGTACTATGATGAACAGGGGAGTCCGCTCCAGGTTGCCACAAATGCCAACGGCGCGGGCTATTCCGTTTTTGATGTGGGATTTAATGTCCGGTTTGGATTTTAACTTTAAGTGAGGGGTTGAAGCCCCAGGGGAACCTCCAGATCGCAGCTTTCCAAAAGGGCCCGGTCCCTCAGGAGGGTTTTGGCCGGACCATCGGCGGCAATGCGGCCCCCGGCCAGAAGAATCACCCGGGAGCAGAGCTGCCAGGCCATATCCAGATCGTGGGTTACCACCAGGAGGGTTTGAGGAAGGGAGGCCAGGAGATGAATCAGTTCCCGGCGCCGCCGGGGATCCAGGTAGGCCGCCGGTTCGTCCAGCAGGATGAGAGAGGGCTGCCGGACCAGGATGCCCCCCAGGGCGGCCAGCCGTTTTTCCCCCCCGGAGAGCCGGGAGGTGAGGCGATCCCTTAAGGGGGTCAGGCTTAGGTCCTCCAAAACCCGGACAATCCGGCCCTCCTTCTCCTCTTCAGTGCCCTGCTGATCCCGCAGGCCAAAGGCCAGGTCCTGGTAAACCGTGGGCATAAAAAGCTGATTGTCCGGGTCCTGAAAAACCAAACCCGCCCGGCTCCTTATCTGCCTTAGACTATTCCGGTTCAGTTCCAGGCCGTCAATCCTGATCCGGCCGCCGGGGGACCCTTCCAAAAGTCCCAGGAGGCACAAAAGCAAGGTAGACTTTCCCGCTCCGTTGGGGCCGATGAGGGCCGCCTTCTCTCCGGCCTTCACGGAAAACCCCACGTTGTCCAAAGCCGGCCGGGAGTCCTCCCCGGGGTACCAAAGGGTGAGTCCCTCCACCTCAAGCATATCCGCCGCCTTAAGGCCAAAGCCCGGTTTGTAAAATTTTCCCCAGCCACAAGGCGGGATTAAAAAAACGAAAAAATAAAAAAGCTGCCGACAGGCCAAGGGCATAGAGAAGGTCCGCCGGCCGCCACCGGACCTTCCTTCCCCGGCCGGCCCCGCCCCCGCCAAAGCCCCGGCACGTCATGGCCCGGTACACCCAGGCAGCCCGCCGAAAGCTCCGCAGAATAAGCTGTCCCAAAAAAGCCCCGGAGTCCCCCAGGGGAATTCCCCTCTCCCCGGGCGCCCTAAGCCTGTAGGCCGCCGCTAAGGTTTGGGCTTCTTTCACCAGGGCCCCCAGGTAACGGTAGGTGATAAAGAGCTGCAGGCCAAAGGCCTCCCCCAGGGAAAAACCCGCCCGCCGCCGGGTCCCCGCGGGGGAACCCAAACTTAAAGCTAAGGAGGTGAAGGAGGTGGTGGCGCAGAGCAGAAGGGCGGCAAAAACCGTAAGGAAGGTTTTCATGAGGATCGAGATCAGGCTTAAAGCCCCTTCGCTTATCACCAGGCCGTTCCAGATGAAGGCGGGGCGGCGGAGAATCAAGAGGTTGGCCGCGCCCCCAAAAAGGGGAAGGGGCAGGGCCAGGAAAAAGCGTTTCAACAGGGGCCCCCAGGGAATTCCGGCCAGAGACATGACCATGAGGGGATAAAAAAAATAAATTGTCATTCCGCTGAGGGCCGTCCGGGGAAAGGAGGCGACGGTAAAACAGTAAACCAGGGTAACAAAAAGTTTCGCCCCCCCGGCGGCCCGGTGCAGGGGCGACGATAGGCGGCTCAAGGCTTCCATGTCCTCAAGCCCTGCTCCGAAGGGGCGATTCATTTTAGGCCCTTATTCCGGCTTCCGGGGCTTGGGGGAACCCCGCCGCCGGCTTAGGCCAAATCCCACCGCCGCCGCCAGGCCCAGGGTAAGCAGGCTGCCCGTCAGGCCCGCGACGCTGGTTCCCCCCGGGGAAGGGCGGTCGGCAAAATTATAATCCGGCATGAGGGCGGTGGTTTGAACCGTTGAATCCAGGGCTTGGTGAACCGGGCTGTCGGGCTCGGCCTCCTGGGCGCCCGATCGGGCCAGGGACCATTCCAGTCCATCGGGCAGGCCCGAGGCGGCAAGGCAGAGAATTCCGGCGATAACCACCGTGGCGGCCCCAAAAACCAGAAGGGTTTTTTTCGGGTTCCGCTTTTTGACTTCCCCTCCCGAAAGGCCGGTTTCAAGAATTTCCGGCTGGGTTTGCAGGATGTAGCTTAACACCCCCCCGGTGATGAGCCCCTCCACCACGCCAATGGCCAGGTGAATGGGCTGCATGAGCAGGAAAAAGGCCGAAAGGGGAATCACCGTGATTTTTGAAAAAAAGGTTTGCAGAACCACCCCGGCGGCCCCGGCCTGGAGCCCCACAACGACGGAACAGAGGGAAGCCAGAAAAAGATTTTTTTTGTTGAGAGTTTTGGTCAGGGGCTTAAAAATAAGGGGAAAGGCCAGCAGGCAGGGAATAAAGCCCATGTTAAAAAGGTTAGCCCCGTAAGCCAGGAGTCCCCCGTCGGCAAAAAAAAGACACTGGATAAGGAGAATCACCGCCATAACCAGATAGGCCGGATAGGGCCCCAGAAGGGCGGCAAGAAGGATTCCCCCCCCGATATGACCGGAGGAACCGGTTCCGGGAATGGTGAAATTAATCATCTGCCCGGCAAAAATAAAAGCTCCCATAACCCCCATGAGGGGGATTCGTTTTTCCTCCGGATTCCCCCGGCCGGCTTTGGCAACACAGACCCCCGCCGCAGCGGCGGCGGCCAGGGACATGATTCCCCCTACTGCCGGGGAAAGTAAAGCGTCAGACATATGCATAGCGGCGTCTTCTCCTTATGTGGTTGATAACTGCGGCTAAAGGTTTCCTACCCAGCCTGTTGGACCTAGGTTGATAAAAAGGCGGCAAGCCAACGAGATATGAGAAGCAGGGCCTTCATGGCCTTGTTTTTTGAAAAAGATAGCCCTTAAGGGCGGATTTGTCAATGCCGGAGGAAAATGCCGGAGGAAAATACATGCAGGGCCAGCGCATATAAACTCATTTTGACTGATAAACAATAAAAAATAAGAATTTTTAACAGCAAATGTCGAATCGTGAACACTCTGTGTTCACTCAGTCGATGAAATTTTTGTATCAGAGCGCCTTTTTCGACTTCCTTCTTCGACTTATTTGACTTCGCGGTTTCCTCTTGCCACTCTTGCCACTAACCACTAACCACTAACCAATGGACTTTGGATCGTGGTTATCCAAAATTGAGAATTGCCGGCGGCCCCTCAAGTGGGGACAAAAAAATTCCGATAATAGAAAAAGATTTGACACGATAAATCTGAAAGGATAAAATCAAAAACATAAGGAGAACCCCATGAAAAAAGAAATTGTCAAAGCCGGAACCGAAGCCACGGCAGGATCCTTTACTTGCGTAGAATGTGGATATGTATTAAAAACCACCGGACCCTCCAAACTTCCCACCTGCTTTAAGTGTGGATGCCAGGATTGGGAAGAAGCGGTTTCTGCCGT
>JAISRN010000068.1 GCA_031273605.1 Spirochaetales bacterium
GCCAAAGGCGAACTTTGGCTTGCGCCTTGCGAAACGTGCCATTTTCAGAAGTTGCAGTTCCAAAATCTGACATTTTGGAACTGCCTCAGTCAAAATGAGTTTATATGCGCTGGCCCTGGCCGGGAACTTAGCCCTTGGAAAGCATAGATTCAGGACGCGAAAATGGGTGGCCCCTATGCCCCTTTCGCGGATTTTCGCGCCTTTCGCGGTTCCTCTCTTTTTGTCCGTGCCGTCCGTGGTTGATCCCTTCCTCTTTATCCGTGAGGTCCGTGGTTAATCTTAACTTGGGAATGGCCACGGCGGCGGGGACCCTTAAAGATTCGGCGGAAAAAATCCCCCGCGGTTACCAGGGGAACCACGAGGTTCTCCACCAGGCCCCAGCGGTAAACGTTTTTTTCCGCAAAGCCAAAGATCCTCTCCAAAGGGAGTTTCTGCCCGTCATCCAGGATAACGGTACCGGAGTACCAGCCAAAAACCTGGTGGGAAGGCCCCTGGGGTCCCTTGGTAAAGCGGTCCATAATGGGGTCCATGCGCATTTCAAACCGGCCGTCGGAGGAGGTAAAGGTCCAGGGCTCAAGCCATAATTTTTGCTTTTCGTTGACGCAAAAGGTTACCTCTTCCAGTTTGTGAATCCTGCCGTCGTAAAACAGGGCGTTTTCCGTGGCCTCGGAGGTATCGCTCTTTTGATAGTCCCAGCCTATGTTGAAGCTGAAGGGCCGGCCCCCGACGCTGCCATTCCCCCCGCCCCAGTACGCGTGGGTTTCCCCGGGCCAAACCCCCCGCCCCCAGTCCTGCACCGCAAAGGCCCGGCGGGGATCAAAGGTATGGCGAATCTCCCCCAGGGTAAGCTCCCCCTCCAGAGGGATGTCGGCCCGCTTGTGGGCATAGAAAAATTGCCCTGCCTCTTCGACAAAGGGAAAGTAGTGGCACAGGGTGTCCCCCGGGGGGAGATGCAGGGTTAGGTTAAGGTCCAGGGGATGCTTTCCGTCGTAACGCTCCCACCGGGCCTTAAAGAGAATCCTTTCCCGGCCCCCCAAAAGCTCGCAGGACACCCCCGGCGCTCCGTATTTTAAGGAGCCGTAGGCATCCCGGGGCAGTTGGAGAAGGCTGTCCTTGGGCAGGCAGAGGGAGCCCTTATCCAGGTGGAATTTTTTTTGAAAATCCATAAAACTTAAAGAAAAGGTATGGAGAAGCCCGACATCGGCAATAAAGAAACCAATGCCGCAGGTTTCATCGCCGCAGAAAAAATAATGCCATTCTTTAATGCGTTTGGCGGGATGACCAATCTGCTCCCGGTTGTACTCCAAAAGGGGAGACCGGGCCCATCCGGATTCGGCAAGCTCCCCGTTGGGCAGCAGGAGGTCGTGGGGGTGGATAATTTCGTGCTGCATAGTCCTACTATGAAACCTCTCAAGCCCCTTGTCAAGACTCCCCGGAGGGAACCAAGAAATCAACCACGGACCACACAGACGACACGGACAGGTCCAAGGTCCAATCTTTCTTACCCCGTCTTTTAGCCGTTTAGGGGCTTAACTATTCCCGGCTGCTGGAAGCCGCTATAAAGGAGTCCTTGGGAATTGCCTCCCGGGGAAGGAAGGGAAAACTCCCCTCCCCCCGTAGGATTTAGGGAAGGTCCCAGAGCCAGGTAGAGAGGTAGCGCTCCCCAGTGTCGGGGAGAATCACCACGATGGTTTTGCCCTTATTCTCCGGCCGCTGGGCCACCGTGAGGGCCGCTTCCAGGGCGGCGCCGGAGGAAATGCCCACCAGGATCCCCTCCTCCTTGGCGGCCCGCCGGGCGGCGTAGGCGGCCTTGGCGTCATCGGTTTGGTAGATTTCGTCCACCAGGTCCGGGGAGTAAACCTGGGGCACAAACCCGGCGCCGATGCCCTGAATTTTATGGGGCCCCGGCTGTCCGCCGGAGAGAACCGGCGAGGCGGCGGGTTCTACGGCAATGAGCTTTATGGAAGGCTTTTTGTCTTTGAGGTACTTTCCCGCGCCGGTTATGGTGCCCCCGGTGCCTACCCCGGAAATAAAAATATCCACGGCCCCATCGGTGTCCCGCCAAATTTCCGGGCCCGTGGTTTTTTCGTGTATTTGGGGGTTGGCGGGGTTATTGAACTGCTGGGGGATGAAGGAATGGGGAATCCCCGCCGCCAGTTCCTCCGCCTTGGCAATGGCGCCCTTCATGCCCTTGGCCCCTTCCGTTAATTCCAGTTCGGCCCCCAGGGCCTTCAGCAGTTTCCGCCTTTCCAGACTCATGGTTTCCGGCATGGTGAGGATGAGCCGGTAGCCCTTTACGGCGGCCACAAAGGCCAGGCCGATTCCGGTGTTCCCGCTGGTAGGCTCGATAAGGACGGTTTCTCCGGTGATTTTCCCCGCTTTTTCCCCCTCTTCAATTAAAGCCAGGGCGATCCGGTCCTTCACGCTGGAAAGGGGATTGAAAAATTCCAGCTTGGCATAGATAATGGCGCCGCCCTGGTTTATCCGGTTAATTTTTACCAGGGGGGTATTGCCCACAAGATCCGTAATTTTGTCTACTCTTGCCACGTTAAACTCCTTATACTTAGTATTTACATGATAATTATAATATATAATGGCCCCAGGTCAAGTTCTTTTTCCCCAAAACCCGTAAATTCCCGCAAAAAGTTTCACCGGAGGTCATTTTGAACCGGCAAAATGCCATCTTGTTCAGATAAAAGCCCTATGCTATACTTGCAGATCAAATGATGAGAAAAATCGGCCGGCTAAAACTGTTTTTTTCCTCCCCCCCCGAAAAACCCCTTCCCCCCGGCATGACCGTTAGGAGAGGGCGCCCTTGAAAAAACTAAAGGGCATCCGTACCCGGCTTTTTTCTAGTATCGGCGCCTTAACTCTTTTATTTGTGATTATCCTAATTGTTTTAGGAATAGCGGTTATGGGGTTTATCGCCGACGGCCTTTTGGTCCGCACCATAGAGCCCCTGACCCGCAGCGCCGCGGTAAGCCTGGAAAATGACATTCAGGCCATGGCCGCCCGGCTGGAACTGCTGGGGGAGGCCTTCTTTCCCCAGGGCGCCCCGGATTTAGCCCCCGATTCGGCGCTTTTGGAGCAATCCCTGGCCGGGGGGGGGCTTGTCTGGCTGGGTTTTTACTCTCCCCAGGGGGTCCTTCTTTCCGGCAGCCCCGCAAGCCCGGCAAGCCTTACCGAAACTACCCTTCACCCCCAGCCGGACCGGAATAGGAAGTTGGTTTTGGGAGACATTCTGCCGGGCCCCTCCGGTCCGGAGCTTACCCTGGGGATTCCCCTGGAGGACCGGGGGAGGCTTGAGGGCTTCCTAACGGGCTGCTTTGTTTATCAAAATCTTAACCGAATTTTATCGGCCATGGCCCTTTCGTTTCAGGAAAATGTCTTCATCATTGACCACGAAGGGCGCTTGAAGATTCCGGAAAACCAAACCCCCCAGGGAAGGGTTCCCCTTCAGCTTGTCCTCACCGAACCGGCGGTCCGGGAGGTTGCCGGCGCCATGCTTAGGGAGCAGGAGGGCAGCCGCTGGATACGGGTTTCCCAGGGAAGGTTCCTGGCCAGTTACAGCCCCGTCCGAAACGCCCGCTGGTCCTTGGGGATTCTGGTTCCCCCCCCTAGTTCTTTCCTCCCCCTTCACCGGATGGCTTTTTGGGGCTCCCTGGTATTCCTTGTCTGCCTTATTTTTTTTGCTTTTATTTCCAATGCTATTTTGACATCCCTCCTGACCCGGCCTTTGGGAACCATTACCGAACAGGCCCGCAGCCTGGCCGAGGGGAACTTTGAACCCATCGAAGCCAAGGCGCTCACCGCCCGGCATGATGAAATTGGAATTCTAAGCCGGACCTTTAACACCATGTCCGGGGCCATTGAGGAATTGATGGAAAGGGCCAACCAAATAACCCAGGCGGCCCGGTCCGGCCGGCTGGAGGAACGCTGCGATCCCCTCACCCTGCCGGGGAGCTACCAAAAGATTGCCGCGGATTTTAACGCAACCCTGGATCAGGTCTGCCTTCAGTTAGAATCGGTTCCCGACGCCCTGGCCTTTTTTGATCTTAGGGGAACCATGCTGTACCGCAACCGGATTATGGAGGATTTTCTCATCCGCCATGAGCTGCAATGCCCGGACCCGGAAAGGCTGGCCCGGATTCTCTCCGGAGGGGAAAGGGGCGAGTTTAATTCGGAGATTCTGAATTTTCTAAGCCCCGAAAAAACCTTTCCCGACACCTACACATCATCGGTGGATCTGCCGGGCTACGACATTATCTCCTACCACCTTCCCCCGGAGGAGGTTCAGGAAGATTCCGGCTCTCAGGAGAATAATTACCGGAACACCGGGGCAGGCAACTATCTCTTAACCCTTAAAAAAATTTCCGTTGACGGCGGACAGCCCTGCGTCATGCTTATTTTAAGCGACGTTACCATGCTTATCCGGTCCAAACTGGATGCGGAATCCGCAAGCCAGGCAAAGAGCGATTTTCTCTCCCGGATGAGTCACGAAATTCGAACTCCCCTAAACGCCATTATCGGGATGACCCAGATTGCCAAGAGTACGGACCAGGGGGACAAAATCAAGAATTGCCTTGCCCAGATTGAAAACTCCTCCAACCACCTGATAGGAATCATTAATGATATTTTAGATTACAATAAAATTGAATCGGGAAAGCTGTCCCTGGACGAGGACTATTTTGACCTGAGGGCTAACTTGGATTTTGTGGTTTCCATGATGTCCCCCAAGGCCAGGGAACGGGGCATAGATATTCACTTAAGCATTTCCAACCTTACCCACAGCTACATCCATTCCGATTCTTTAAGGCTTAACCAGGTGCTGATTAACATTCTCTCCAATGCGGTTAAATTCTCTCCGGAAAAAAGCTCCATAGAACTTAATGCCAGGGAGATGGAGTACCAGTCGGGATTTGCCCGGTTTTACTTTGAAATTGTGGACCACGGCATCGGCATCAGCGAAAAAAAAGCGGCCAAGCTGTTCCGCCCCTTTGAACAGGCGGACGGAAGCATTACCCGGAATTACGGAGGCACCGGTTTGGGCCTGGCGATAAGCAAAAACCTGGTGGAAATGATGGGGGGCAGCCTTAACCTGCAAAGCAGGGAAAATGAGGGCAGCGCCTTTAGTTTTACCATCGTTTCCCCGGCCCAGATTCCCCCCCGGACCGAGGCTCCCCGCTCTCCGGGGGAAACAAAGCCGGAGGTTTACGATTTTACCGGAAAACGCTGCCTGGTGGTGGACGACATTGAGATTAACCGGGAGATTATTACGGAACTCCTCTCCGATACGGGAATCCTTATTGAGTGCGCCGGCAACGGTCAGGAAGCGGTGGACCTTTTTCGGGACTCCCCCCCCGGCTATTTTGACCTGGTTTTGATGGATATGCAGATGCCGGTGATGGACGGCTGCACCGCCACCCGGGCCATCCGCTACCTGGGCCGGGAGGATTCCGAAACTATCCCGATTATCGCCATGACCGCCAACGTGATGCAGGAAGACATCCGAAAGGCCATGGAATCCGGAATGGACGCCCACCTGGGCAAGCCCATTGAACTTGATGCGATGTATAAAGTACTCCAGGAGCACCTTACCTCTTAATTAAGTTTTCCGGCAGGAACCGCAAAAGGCAGTCGGAAAGGGTTTTGGTTTCCATGGGCTTGGAGAGGAGGCTGTTAAAACCGGCGGCTAAAAACATCTCCCTGGCGCCGGAGACAACGTTGGCCGTGAGGGCCACAATGGGCACCACCCGGTTCCGCCCCCCCTGGGAGCGGATGGTTTGGACCGCGTCTATCCCGTCTATTTCCGGCATCATGTGATCCATGAGGATGAGATCGTAATTTTGGCCGGCGGCCTTTTCGATGGATTCAGCGCCCCCCCGGGCTATGTCCGGGTTGATTCCAAAGGCATTCAGCATAAAAGCGGCTATTTCCAGATTAATCTCAATGTCATCCACCAGGAGAACCTTGGCTTCCGGGGCGGTAAAGTCAATGGCCTGCTTTTCTTCTCCGGGCAAATTTTCAACCCCCCCCTTCCTGACGGGCAGGGTAACGGTAAAAACCGAACCGGCGCCGTAGCGGCTGGCCACGGTAATTTCCCCGGACATCATGTCGCAGAGCCGTTTGGTAATGGCCAAACCCAGGCCGGTCCCCTGAACCTGCTTGTTCCTGACCTGATCCAACTGCTCAAAGGCGGCAAACAACCGGGGGATGGCCTCGGTCTTGATGCCTATCCCCGTATCCTCGATGACGAATCGGAGGATCACATCGGCGGAGGCGGCCTCTCCTTCCTTCCCGGCCCGGTCCTCCGGGGGGGCGGAGACATCCACCCGGAAGATCACCCCGCCCTGCTCGGTGTACTTGAGGGCATTGTTGAGCAGGTTGGTTAAAATCTGGCTTATCCGCTTGGCGTCTCCGTGGACCACCTGGGGAAGGCCGGGGTCAAAAAAACACTGAAAACTTAAATCCTTTTCCGGGAAAAGCAGGGCAAACATTTCCTCGATCCGGGCCAGAAGATCCCCCAGGTTAAACCACTCCAGGATAAGCTCCAGTTTTCCCGCTTCGATCTTGGAAAAATCAAGAATATCATTAATTAGGCTTAACAGAACATGGGAGGAGGTTCTGATATTTTTCAGGTAGTTAAGCTGTTCCGGTTTAAGCCCCCCGGCTTCCATCATGGCGGAGATGCCGATGATCGCGTTAAGGGGGGTCCGCAATTCATGGGACACGGTGGCCAGAAAATCGGACTTGGCTTTGTTGGCCTGTTCGGCTTCCTGCTTGGCCCGCAGCAGATCCGTGGAGTCGTAAAAAAGAAACATGGCCCCGTTGTCTTCGCCCTTGTCGTTAATCATGGGGCTTATCTGGACAGCGTAGTCCCTGGGGTTCCCCTTGCCGCTAAAGTCGATGGGGCGCTGCAGATCGATGCGGCTGTTTTGATCCTGCCCCTTATAAATATCATCCGCCAGGGCCGTAAATTTTTCATCGGTAAAGCGGAGTAAAATATCCCGGTAATGGACCCCGGCAATCATGCCAAATCCCGGAATGCCTGATATTTTAAGAAAAATGTCGGTGCAGTAGACTATTTTTCCTTCGCCGTCAAAAAGCATGATGATGTCCGGGCAGTTTTGCAGAAGAAGGTTCATGTACTGTTCCAGTTGGGAACTTTTGTCTTCGACAATTTTGCGCAGATTATCCTTGGCGGCGGCGGCAATCCTATTCCGCTCAATCGTTAGGTTGGCAAGGTTTAGGTGACGTTCCAGTTTTTTTATGGTCAGCCGGGCTTCATTTAACAGAACCTCGGCATCCCCCCTGTTGTTATCGTCCATTTTGGTCCGCCGGGTTCACTATAAGACGCAGATCACCATAGTATCGTTGTGGCTGCGGTTGGTTAGGCTGTTGTCCTTTCCGTAAACCGGGCAGATCTCGGTACCGCAATAGGCCATGTGAAAGGGGGTTTTATCCAGAATCTGCCGGGCCAGATCCATCTCTCCCGTGGTATTGAATCCCTGGGCAAAATACCGGCCCACACAGGAGAAGATCAACAGACTCCGGTCTTCCCTGCCATCCAGGGCCTGCCTAAGCACCTTGCCGGTGGTTTCTTGAATCTCCTTGGCGTCCAGGGCCCCCACGGTTAAAACGGAACCCTCGGGCATCTTGCCCCCGCACACCGCCGAACCGTCCGGGGTAATGGCAAACATCACCCGGATTACCGGCTGGGTTCCATCGTTGTAATCCAGAATAAAGGGATAGGAGTTGATCCCCTGGATAACCCCCTTCTCGTCCTTTTCCAGCCCCAGGGAAACCAGATAGTCCGCCACCGAAATTCCGTTAACCTCTTTAAGCTGATTCCCCCGGGAGGCGGTGATGACCCCCTTCTCCCGAAAGGCCTTTTCTTCGGGGATGCCGCCGATAAAAAACCGGGGTTCCAGTTTTCCGTAACACAGGACAAAAGCATAGCCGTCCCGGAACGCCCGGCCGTCGTAGAGGGTTTGGGATTCCCGGTAGTCCGGGTTATGATCCACCGACAGGGCGCCGAAATTCGGCACTCCCCCGGTAATGGCGTCCCAGGATTCCACGAAGAAATCGGCGGAAACCCCGATTAAAAGGGGAGCGAAACTCAGCATAAGGGAAGGCCGGTCCTGCCGGGTTTGGGCAATTTTGTCGTAGGCGGCCCGGAAGGGGGCGTCATCCTCGCCGGTAACCGGAACGGCCAGGCCGGTAACAAATTCAACATCATCGCTGGTGAGGACCGTGAGGATCAGGATCACATCCCCCTGGCCGTCGGGCCCCGAAGCCCCTAGGGTGGTGGTTCCCACCAGGGAAAAGGGCAGTTTTTCGGCCAGCAGCGCCCAGGTTCCGGAACCGATAAAATCCGCAAAGCAGGAGACGATGCCCACGCTGTGCTTCTTTAAGGGCTTGACCTTTAGCTGATCCAGGAGCGAAGAAACAGCCCCCTCGACATCATCCGGGTCCTGGGTAAAAGCGGTTATGGTGGTTATCATGGTTCATCATATCCCTAAGCGGGGGGGAAGATCAACCGTCGAACCCTTAAATGAAATACATAAAGTCCCTGTCCGCATTGGGGGAAGCGGCCAGGGCGGCCAGGGTATACTTGCCGATGACCCCGGCTATGCAGAGGTCGAGCTTATCGTAAACCATCCGGCGGAGGCACATCCTTAGCCGGTTTTCCTGAACCCCCGGAGGAAGGGGTTCCGCCACCAGCAGGTCTCCCTCCAGACACTGGAGCACATCCTTCATCATAATTTCCTCCGCCGGCCGGGCCAGGGCATAGCCCCCGGAGGCCCCTTTGACGGAGCGGATAAAACCGGAGCGGCGCAGTATCACCGCCACCTGTTCCAGATACCGTACCGAAATGTCCTGCCGCTGCCCCACCGAAGCTAGGGTAACGTGGGATTCCGAGGCATGCTCCGTTAGATCCACCAGAAGCTGGAGACCGTACTGTCCCCGGGTTGAGATTTTCATATCACGTACTCCCGATCCATGGCTTCGCAGGATTGAACCAGGTCTTCCAGGGTAATGCCGTCTATGAGGTTGTTTATGGCCAGATAAAGCTCCTTCCAGGCCAGGCGGCGCTGGCAGCTATCTACCCTGGGGCAGGGGGCGCCGGTGAGGCACTCCACCGGTTCCAGGGAGGACTCCGCCGCCCGGAGGATGTCCCCCACCGAAATTTCCGCCGGAGGCTTGCCCAGAAAGTAGCCCCCCCGGGGGCCCCGGATTCCCCGGACAATGTCTACCCCCCGGAGGGGAATGAAAAGCTGCTCCAGGTAGCCGTCGGACAGTTCGGTACTTTCGCCAATCTGCCGCAGACTGGCATACTCATTGGGGGGAAGAAAGGCCAGGTATAAAAGGGCCTCCAGGGAATAGCGTCCTTTAGTTGAAATTCTCATGGTTTCCTCCCGCTAACCCAGGGCCTGATCAAAATCTTCAATAAGGTCCTGGGGATCCTCCAGGCCCAGGGACAGGCGGATCAGGGTGTCCGTAACCCCCAGCTTTTCCCGCTGGGCCGGGGGCATGGAGGCATGGCTCATCCGGACCGGATAGGAGGCAATGGTCTCCACGCTCCCCAGGCTTACCGCCGAGGCGGCCAGCTTGGTTTTGGCAAAAAAATTCAAAGCCTCTTCCCGGCTGCGGGTTTTGAAGGAGAGCACCGCCCCGGCCCCCCCGGCCTGCCGGGCGTTCAGGTCGTGGCCGGGGTGATCCGGCAAGCCCGGATAGTAGACCGCCTCTACCTTGGGGTGATCCTTTAGCCAGAGGGCCAGCCGCCCCGCGGAGGCGCACTCGTAATCCATCCGGACTTTGAGGGTCTTGATCCCCCGGAGGACCAGCCAACTGTCCCAGGGGCCCGCAATGGCGCCAAAGCTGTTTTGTACATGGTAAATCCGTCGGCCCAGCTCTTCCTCTGCCGCCACCGCCAGTCCCAAAACCGCATCGGAATGGCCCCCTAAAAATTTAGTGGCGGAGTGGAGGGAAATATCCGCCCCCAGGCTCAAGGGCTTTTGCAGGCAGGGGCTCATAAAAGTATTATCCACGATAGAAATGATCCCCGCCTCCCGGGCCAGGGCGCAGCAGCCCCTAAGATCGGTAATTTTGAGGAGGGGGTTGGAAGGGGTCTCCAGGAAGAGCCCCCTAGTGTTGGGCCTTATAGCTCCGGCGACGGCCTGAAGGTCCGTGGCGTCCACAAAGGTAACTTCCAGGCCCCAGCGCTTAAAAAAGGTGTTGAGGATTCGAAAGCTGCCGCCGTAAATGTCTTCCGCCGCCACCAGGTGATCCCCGGTGGAAAAGATCCCCAGGGTTGAGGCAATGGCGGCAATCCCGGACCCAAAGGCGCAGCCCCGCTTTCCCCCTTCCAGCAGGGCAATGGTTTGTTCCAGGGCCTCCCGGGTGGGGTTCCCCGACCGGGAGTAGTCGTATTTTTGGTTTTTGCTTAAATCTTCCTGATCGTAGGTGGAGGTTTGATAAACCGGAATTCCCAGCCCCCCGGTGTCTCCGCCGATGTTCCGATCCGTATCAAACCCGCTGTGAACACAGAGCGTTGATTCTTTCATGGTATATCCTATAAGAAAGATAGACAGGCAGTTCCCAAATCTGACATTGGGAAACTGCTTCATTTCTTATAACTATACTGTTAATTCTCGGAAAAATCAACTAGGTAAAGCCGGGCGGGCTTTTTAAAGATCGTTAAAGCCTTCTTCGATGAGGGACACCAGGTTCTCCACCGCCTCCCTTTCATCGGGCCCCTGGGCGGTAAGTTCCACCGGGGTTCCCTTGTTCAGAATCATGGTAACCACATGGACCACCGACTTGGCGGAACCGGATTTTACCGTCTCGCCCCTTTCGTCAAGTTTTTTTACGGTAATTTCCGAAGAAAAGGACTTGGCGGCCTTAACAAATTCGTTGGCCGTCCTGGCGTGGAGTCCGGTACGATTAATGATGGTAGTTTTTTTTGCGTACATCAGCTATGCACCCCTTGGTCTTCTGGATTTCTTCGCTTTTTTTCTTCTTCCTGCAAATAGGATTCCACCTCGGCGGCGGTGGCCAGGCTCAGGACCCGGTTTGCGATCCCCTCCGCATCCTTTAAGTCAAGCCGGGTAACCATGCGTTTAATCCCCGCCACCGATGAGGCGGACATGGAGAGTTTCCTTATTCCCAAACCCAGAAACACCATGGCCGCCCGGGGGTCCCCCCCCATTTCGCCGCAGACGGAAAGGGGTTTTCCGGCCTTGAGAAAAGCCTGGGAAGCGACATAGATCAGCCTAAACATGGCCGGATGAAAACTTTGATAATATTCGTTGAGTTCCGGATTCTGCCTGTCCACGGCCAGGAGGTACTGGCAAAGATCGTTGGTTCCGATGCTGGCAAAATCGACTTCCTCCACAATCAGGTCCGCAATAAGGGCAATGGCGGGAATCTCGATCATAATGCCCACTTTAATGTCCGGGTTATACTCCAGCCCCTGTTCGTCCAGCTCTTCCCGGCACTCCCGGATAATGGCCTTGGCCCGGCGCAGATCCTCCAGGCTGCCCACCATGGGAAGCATGATAGCCAGGTTGCCCCACACCGAAGCCCGGAGAGCCGCCCTAAGCTGGGTTTTAAAAAGGTCCTGCCTGGTAAAGCAGAGCCGCAAAGCCCGCACCCCCAAAAAGGGATTATCCTCCCGGGGCAGTTCCAGGCAGGGCAGAGTTTTATCCCCCCCTATATCCAGGGTTCGCAGGATAACCTGGCGGCTTCCAAAAACCTCCGCCGCCTTTTTGTAGGCCCGGAACTGCCGCTCCTCGCTGGGCAGGTCCTGGCCGGCCATAAACAGGAATTCCGAGCGGAAGAGGCCCACCCCGTCTGTCCAGGCTGCGCCTTCCAGCTCATCGTCATTGGTGGAGCCGATGTTCAGGCAAACCTCAACGGTTTTTCCATCCCGGGTAACCCCCTTAACTCCCCGGAATTTTTCGGTTTCCGCCGCCTCCTGCAAAAAGGCCCGGCGGCGGGCCTCGTATTCCTCGATCTGCCCTTTGGCGGGGCCGATGATGAGGCGGCCCTCCAGGGCGTCCAGAATCACCTGGTCATTGTCCCGGATGGCGTCCATCACATTACTGATTCCCAGGAGGGCCGGAATGCCGTAGCTCCGGGCAATGATGGCGGAATGGCAGGTTAGCCCCCCCACCTCGGTTACCAGCCCCAGGACCTTTGTCCGGTCCATGACGGCCGTATTGGAAGGGAAAAGCTCATGGGCAAAAACCACCGAGGGCTCCTTGATCTCCGAAAGGTTCCGGTGTTCCACCCCCAGCCAAAGCCGCAAAATGCGGTTTTTTACGTCCCTAAAGTCCGCCGCCCTTTCCATGAGGTACTGATCGTCCGCGGCGCTGACCATATCAATAAATTTTTCATAAACCGTTTCCACGGCGTAATCCGGGGCAAAGTTTTGTCCGGTAATCAGGGTAAGAATATCCTTCCCCAGTTCCTCGTCATTGAGAATCTCCAGGTGGGCCTCGAAAATGGCGGCCTTCTCATTCTCGCCGGACTCCCCCAGCCCTTTAATGATGAGGGAAAGTTCTCCGGCGGCCTTATCCAGCACCTCCCGGTAGTGTTCAAGATTCCGGGGCAGTTCCTCTTTGGTAAGGAACCTTTCGGTAATCACCGGACGGAAGGGGATAAAAACAAAGGCTTTGCCCAGGGCGATTCCCGGGGAAACCGGGGGAGCTTGAAAGATCATCCGCTTTTACGCCCCTACAAAGAGGGCGTCCTGAAGTTTCCTGAGCTGAACCATGAGGCTTGACTCATCCAATTCCACATCCCCATAGGTAACCAACTCTCCCTTTTTCACCGGCCTGAGCATCCTGGTCTTTTTATTCACCAGGCCCAGGGGCAGCACATTTTTTTCTTTGGCTTCGGCCGCGGAAATAAAGGTTCCCCGGAGGGTGAATCCTCCTATGCCGTCCAGGGTGTCTCCGGGGTTTAGGTCAATCTTAGCCACCGTACCCGTTTCGGCCACCAGGCCCATCCGGGGCACTATGGTGGGGATGTTATCAATAACCGCCTTGGCCGCGGAAAGGGGGGTTTCCAGGCTGCAAAGGTGGTAGGGCCGGTAGAGAACAAAATTGGGCCCCTCCCCCATGGAAAGGTAGTTAAGTTCGTGGAGAATATCCGGCTGGGTGGTGGAGATAATCACAAATACGCCGGGGGCCACTCCGTTGATATATTCAATAACCTGATAGCTGTTTAAAATTCCCCCTTCGCTTTTCAGGCTTAAGAGCTTGGGCAGATCCTTAACCTGTCCGGAGGCGCCGTGGGCCCCCATAATATCGGGAAGAAAACCCGTGGCATTGGCCATGGCGGTCATTTCCACCATAGTTTTGGTTCCGTCCTTAAAAGAACAGAGCATTTTAGGGCTCATGTTCTTGCGCCCGGCCTCGGCGGCAACGGAATCCGGGGTACAGTCGTAATCAATGGCGTTATTCTTGCCCTTTCCCACAACCCGGACATCAAAGCCTAAGGCCTTGGCAAAATCGTAGATTTCGAGCACCGCCCCCGGTTCGTCCCCCGCGGAGCCGGTGTAAACAACCCCCGCGTTAGAAGCCAGCTTGTAGAGAATGTGTCCTATGCACACATCGGTTTCGACGTTAAGCATAACGATATGTTTTTGATTATTAATGGCGTCAATGGCTACCTTGGCCCCCACCTCCGGCACCCCGGTGGCGTCGATGGCGCAGTCAATACTTTCGCATTTAGTGGCCAGTTCGTTGTTGGTGGTAACCACAAACACGCCCTGTTCAAGCAGCCTGTCCGCCTCTTCGACGGTGGAAGCCTCGGCAAAATCCTTACCCAGGGACAGGCCCGCCCGGAGAAAGGCATTAATGGCGTTTTCAATCTTGACATCCACCACCACGGAGGGGCGCATGCCTTTCATGGAGAGCATCTGGCCTACCATGCCTCTCCCCATCTGTCCGGCGCCGACAATCCCGGCATAGATGGGCATGTCGTTTTTTTCTAATTCTTCAAGTTTATAATTCAATCCAAGCATGATACACCTCGTTTAAGAAACAAAATTTCCCCGGGGCCTTAAAAAACCCGGAGCCAAAAGCGGGGCCGGCGGCAGTTCCGCAAGCAGGAAAGAGGAACTGCCGGCATAAAACTCTTAGAAACGCCCCTGTCAAATCATAAACAAAAATCCCTCACTTAAAAAAAATCTCAAAAGGGTCCCCCGGCTTAACCTCGGGCATACCGTTTCCCTTTAGTTCAATGTGTCCGCCAATCTCCGGCTTATTTTTCCCGGTAAACTTAAAGGTACAGTGCCCCATATTGCGCAGGGTATGATTGGCTTCTTCCCCCACGGCGGTAACCAGGTAGGTCTGATTTCCCAGGACGACCTTATCCCCCGGCTTCACCTCCCGGTCCAGGGGAACTATGGTGTGCAAAATTGACATTTCCGCCAATTCGGGAGGGGCATTGTCGTTAAAAACAATGAGAATCCCCTCCTCGGCAAAATCAGACACCAGCTCGCCGATGGCGGTTATCTTGGATAGATAATCCATACCGGTTTTAAGCTCAACAGCCCCTAGTAGGGCAGAAGGAAACTGGCCAGCCAGGCAATGACCACCGCCAGCGGGCCGGTAATCATCCGGGAAAAAAGCACCGCCGGAACGCCCACATTGATGGTCTCCGGTTCCGCCTCTCCCAAGGCCAGGCCCACAGGGACAAAATCCCCTCCTACCTGGGCGTCAATGGCAAAAAGCGCCGGAAGGGCCATGGCGGGTTTAATGTTCCCCGCGCCAATCTGCTCACCCACCAGAACGCCGACAATCTGGGCAATAACCGCCCCGGGACCGATGATGGGGGAAATCACGGGAATTGCGCAGATAAACGATAGGATGATCATGCCGATCAGATTGCCCGCCAGTGGGGAGATGCCCTTGGCAATGATGTTCCCCAGGCCGGTTCCGTTGATGATACCGATGATCACCGAAACAAAGGCCATGAAAGGCAGGATGTGCCGGATAACCATGTCGATGGTATCCCGTCCGGCCTGAAAGAATTTGCCAACCACCCCTCCGACGGCCTTGCCGATTCGGATCAGGATGCTCTGCTTTCCGCTTGAACCGTCTTCTTTCACTTTGGTGTCCTCTTTTTCCGTGATTCCCGGGGCAGTGACAGGTTCGCTGCCGTCGGCATAACTCAGGTTTTCCGGTTTTACCCCGGAAACATAAATGTCTTCGGTAATGTACTTGGCCAGGGGTCCCGAAGGCCCGGTCTGCATGAGGTTTACCGTGGGGATTCGCTTTTTGGGATAAACGCCGCACCGGGCGGTTCCGCCGCAGTCGATGATAACCACGGCAATTTTGTCCTCCGGAATGCCCGTGGAAAAACCGTCCCCCGCAGTGCCGCCGGTCATTTCGGCAATTTTTTTGGTGAGCCCGTCAATGCCGCCCCCGGTAACGGAGACGATCATGTTTTTTTCGTCCGTGGGCTGAATAACCAGGGGACCGCCCCAGCCGCCCCGCCCGGCGCTTATTTTAATGGCTTTATACATCTGTCTCTTACCTCCGCTTCATAAACAGCAGGGTGAGCCGCTCGGTAACGATGCCCCGGATGAGGATGACCACCACGCCCACAATAAAGTATAGAATAGCCAAGGCCCCCAGGGAATAGCCAAGGGCGGTGATACCTTGGGCTATTCCCAAATAAACGAAGAGCTCCCCCGCATTGGCATGGGGAAAGAGCCCGGTTATGGGGTGGCAGAAGGAAACCGCGGAATCGTAAAAGGCGGGTTTGTATTTTTCCTCCAAAAAGCGGCCAAAGGTGTAGGCCATGGGGTTACACAGGATAAACATAGAAAGCACCGGCAGCACGGTGTAGCGGAGCAGAAAGAATTTACTGCAACCTGCGGCAAACTTGTCCATTTTTTCCTGACCAATCAGGGCAATCAGGGCGTTCACAAAGGTAATCAAAACCACCAGGGTGGGAATGATCCCCGTTACCAGCCCCATAAAGTTCTGACCGCCGAGGTTAAACAGATTGATAAACCATTCTGCAGCCTTAGCTAGGGCATTCATAATTTCCTCCATATCTTATTGATTTCAATCAAACACCTTTAGTCATCTGAGAAGTTAATAACGCCCCCTCCTTTCCGGGCTTTTTAGTTTTTCCCTGCCAGACCAGTGTTTTGACTCGAAAAATTAGAGCCCCGGGCGCTGGGGAGTCCCCTCCCCTTCTTCAAGGGCCTTGGCGTCCTTCCTTTTAAAATAGGCGTCCAGGGCTTCCACCGCCTGAATCAGGGCGCCCTTTTTTTTGCTCAAAACTGCAGGATCGTAGGGATGGCGGCGGCGGTAAATTTTTAAATCGACGCCGTCTTTCTCGATCCCAATGCGCCGGATGGCCTCCAGACTTAAGCCCCGGTACTCAGGAATTTCTTTAAACCGGGCAAAAACGGTGATCCCCTTCATGGCGCGAACCGAAAGGACCTGGTCCTGGTCCCGGTCGTAGGCCAGGATCAGAAGCTCCCCCGGACCGATAACCCCCTTGCGCTGACCCACCCCCAGGGTTGCCTTGCCGCCTACGAGTTTCTTTACCGTTTTTTGATACTGCCGCACCTGGAGGTAGCCTAAAAACATTTGCAGCCCCAGGAGGCAGAAAACCGCTAAAAAAATAAAACTCCGGGAAATGGCGAAACCCCCCCAGGGGGGGGCAATTTTTGCGCAACCCCGCCCCTTGTGAAATTATTATGGATCGGGTCTTTTAATCCGTCAATAAAAATTTTTATCAAAATTTTCGCATAATTTTCCAAATTGTTAAAAATTTATTGAATTTTTGGAACGGAGGGGATTTTGCGGGGAAAAATTGCCAAAAAGAACCAAAAAACAGGGGAAAAAGCCCGTTTTGGCGAGGAATTCAGGGGCGCCGAAAGCCGCCGCCAGGGGAAAAAGTCCTGAATTTTAAAAATGTCAAATTTTTACAATATTTTGCCATTATTTTTCAATAGAATTTCACTTTTTTCCAAGGAATCGCCGTTTTTCTGCGGAGAACTGGAATACCCGCCTTAACCCGGATTAACCACGGACCTCACGGACGGAAAAAGTGGTTAGTGGCAAGAGGAATAGGTTGGGAAGTCCACCCTCCACCCTTCTTTCGCGGTTCCTTTTTCCTGCGGTATCAAACAGATTTTTAACAATGGTGAAGCAAAAAGCCCCTTTCCCATGTCTTTATAGGGAAAGGAGACTACCATGAATCGACTAAACCCCCTGAACGATTTCCTCTTCCAAAAAATGCTCGGCGAAAAGGGATGCGAGCCCCAGCTAAAGGCGCTCCTCAACGCCCTCCTTGCCAATACAGGGCGAAAACCCCTCTCCGAAATCGAAATTATCGAAAATACTACCCTCCCTCCGGATATTGTCGGGGCAAAAAAAAGTATCCTCGACATCCGCTCCCAAACCCCTGACCGGAATAAAATTAATATTGAAGTTCAACTGGCAAACGAGTATAATATAGGCAAAAGAAACGTCTTTTACGTGAGCCGGGAACTGATTAAGGGCATCGTAGCCGGCCAGGACTATCGGAAGTTACCCCAGGTTATAGCGATTAATATCCTGGGGTTCAGTCCCTTCCCCCTGGAACGGTATCACACCAGTTTTCACCTGCGGGAAGACCTGAATCCTGAGTTCATATTAACCGATGTGATTGAGATGCGGAGGAGTTGATAAAGATGGACGAAGGGATAGCCAAAGCGCAGGCGATAATGGACCGGATAACCCGGGATGAGAAGCTGCTCCATGCCTACGAGATGTATGAGATGACCCTTTCGGACGAAACCTCCCGGCTTAACGGCGCCAGGGAGGAAGGCCGACAGGAAGGGGAGGAACGAATCCGGGAGGTGGCGAAAAACTTTAAGGCCATGGGACTTTCGGCGGAGCAAATTGCCGCCGCCACCGGCCTAAGCCCCGACGAAATAGCCCGGTTATAGGGAAAAAGTCGACCACACTGACCCCACAGACAAAGAAAGAAACCTCCCCCGGCCTTTATGTGCCTTCCGTGCCACTAATCACTAATCACTAATCACTTTGCCGTGAGCCCTTCATCCAGATAATCCCAGTGTCCCCCGCTGAGGGCCCGGAGAATCCGGCGTTTGGGGCCCGGCCCTTCTCCCAGGAGGGGTTTTATCCGGGCTCTCATCTCCCGCCGGCCCGAATGAAGGCCGAAGGGGCAGGTACAGACGCTGCGGAGGATGCCCTTTTCCCCGGCGCAGGCGATGATCTGGGCCTCTTCCACATAGGCCAGGGGACGAATGAGGCTTAGGGGGTATTTCCGGTAGTCCAGCCGGGCGGGCATGGTTTCCAAGGTCCCCTTTTGCAGGAGGTTCATAAAAAAAGTTTCGATAATGTCGTCCAGATGATGTCCCAGGGCCAGTTTGTTAAAACCGTGGTCCACCGCATACCTGATGAGTTCCGTCCGGCGCTGGGTGGAACACCAGTAACAGTTCATGGTTTTTCCCGGTTTGAGCCGCCCCATGACGGGGACCGGCAGATCCTGAAAGGGCAGCCCCCAGCCGGCCAGGTTTTGTTTTAGGGCCCCCTTTTGGCAGCAGGAGCAAAAGTCCGTGGAGATATGAATGGCCTCCAGGGTAAAATTTCGTTTAAGGGCCTGCTTTAGGTCCGAGAGAACCCAGGCCATGACCGTGGAATCCTTGCCGCCGGAAACCCCGGCGAGAATCCGGTCCCCCTCGGCGATAAGGTTTCGTTCCAGGATGGCCTTGAGGGTGAGTTTGCGGACCAGAGTAAGGGCCTTTTTGCCGCCGTCCATCCTTCCTCCTCCGGGGCTAAAACCGGACCAAAAAAAACCGCCCGAAACCGGGCGGCCAAGGTTAAAAAGGCTCCCTCGGACAGACTCGAACTGCCGACCTAGTGGTTAACAGCCACCCGCTCTACCGACTGAGCTACAAGGGAAAGTAAGACTAAGATAGCCTTTTTTTAAAAAACTGTCAAGGGAAAATTAACATAAAAACCCTGCCTTATTCGGATAAAATAGACAAAAACCGGCTATTCCCACTCGATCGTGGCCGGGGGCTTGGAAGAAACATCGTAAACCACCCGGCCTATCCCCGGAACCGAGTTGGTGATGAGGGCCGCTATTTCCAGCAGGTCCTTCATCTCAAAGGGATACGCGTCGGCGGTCATGCCGTCCCGGCTGGTAATGGCCCTCAAGGCCAGAACATAGGAGTAGTTCCTGGCGTCCCCGGTTACCCCCACGGAGCGGACCGGCAGCAGCACCCCGAAGGCCTGCCATATCCGGTCGTAAAGCCCCCGGCGCTTTAGCTCCGCGATAAACAGGCCGTCCGCCTCCCGGAGGAGCCGGCACTTTTCGGGGGTTACCTCCCCGGGGATTCGTACCGCCAGGCCAGGCCCCGGAAAGGGATGCCGGCCGACCAGCTTTGCGTCCAAGCCAAGGCGGGCGCCCAGGCGGCGGACCTCGTCCTTGTAAAGCCGGGAAAGGGGCTCGATGAGGAGGCCCCCTTCCCTCTTGGCCTCCACCAGGGGGCTGCGGACATTATGGTGGCTCTTGATAACCCGGGCCTTTTGGCCCACCCCCTTTCCCGATTCAATCAGATCGGTGTAAAGGGTGCCCTGGGCCAGGAGATAGTCCCCGGCAATCCTGGCTTTGACGGCCTGTTCCTGAACCTCCATAAATAAATCGCCGATGATTCGCCGCTTTTCCTCCGGAGAATCGACTCCCCCCAGCCCCCCCAGGAAGGTCTCTTCCGCCTCAATGAGATAGAGATTTTCCGCCCCCAGGCTTTTCAGGCTCTCCGCCACTTCCTGGGATTCATTTTGACGCATAAGCCCGGTGTCGATGTACATCAGGTGAACCCGCCGGGGGTCCAGAGTTTTTAAGAGGAGGGCGGCCACCACGGCGGAATCCACTCCCCCGGAAATGAGAACCAGCACTTCCCGGGATCCGGCTTTGGCTTTTACTTCCTCCTGAATTAGGGAGAGGTAGGAGTCCACATCCCAGCCTTTGGCCCCGCGGCAGATCTGAAAAACAAAGTTCCCCAGAAGTACATCCCCGTATCCACAGTGGCTTACCTCCGGGTGAAATTGAAAGCCGTAAAGCCGACGGCCGGGATGCCAGGCGGCGGCAATGTGATTTTCCGAACGGGCCAGGAGAACAAAGCCCGGAGCGGGGGTTTCCACGCTGTCCCCGTGGCTCATCCAGGAAAGAAAGCTCCGGGGAACCCCTTGAAAAAGGGCGGCGGGGGAATCCGGGGCCGGGGAATTGGCGGGGGACTCCAGGGCCGGAGGCAGGAGGGTTACCGGGATGCGGCCGTACTCCCGGGCGGGCAGGGCCACCACCCGGCCTCCGAAATCCCTCGTCATAAGCTGGAAGCCGTAGCAGAGCCCCAGTACCGGAAGGCCGGTTTCGTACCAAAGGGGATCGACCCCCGGAGCCCCCTCCTGGTAAACCGATGCGGGGGAGCCGGAAAAAATGATTCCCCGGACCTGGTTTAAGAGGGAGGGAGAAAAGGGAAGGTCTCCGGGAAGAATCTCCGTGTAGACTCCCATCTCCCTGATTCTCCGGCCAATAAGCTGGGTGGTTTGGCTGCCAAAGTCAAGAATTAAGATCGTGTCCATAGGGGCCTTCGGATAAAGGTTTCTTTTCTCCGGTATCCCACGGAGATCACGTCCACCGGGGTTTCGCAGTAGTCTTCGATAAATTGAATGTAGCTTCGGGCCTGGGGGGGAAGCTCCTCGTAGGTGCGGCTGGAGGCCAGGCGGGTTTTCCAGCCCGGAAAGCCCTTTAAAACCGGCTCGGCCTTTTCCAGTACTTCGGTGGAGGAGGGAAAGTCCGTTAGTTCCTCTCCCCGGAAACGGTAGGCGGTACAGACCTTGATCTCGTCAAACCCGTCGTAGACATCGATGTGGGTCAGCACCAGGGAATCGATCCCCGAAACCCGGCAGGCGTACCGGAGAGCCGTTAAGTCCAGATAGCCTGTCCGCCGGGGCCGCCCGGTGGTAACGCCGTACTCCCGGCCCAGCTCCCGAATCCGGTTTCCCAGGTCTCCGTCCCGGCCTTCGGTAAACTCGCTGGGAAAGGGGCCGTTGCCCACCCTGGTTGAGTAAGCCTTAAACACCCCCAGCACCCGGTCAATCCGGCCCGGCCCTAAGCCCCCGCCCTGGCAGGCCCCGGCGGCGGTGGAGTATCCGGAGGAAACAAAGGGGTAGGTTCCCCAGTCGAGGTCCAAAAGCACCCCCTGGGAGCCCTCCAGGAGAATCTTTTTATTCCGAAAGTCCGCCATAAAGGCCGCCTGATTCACCCGCATCCCGTTAAGCCGCTCCCGGTAATCCTCCAAAAAACTCCGGTAGCTTTCGGGCATCCTGGCCCAGAGTTCCGAATCAAAAAGGTCCACCACCCGGATGCCGTTCCGGTGGGCCTTGTGGGCAAAGGTAACGCCGATTCCCCGGCCGGTGGTTCCGATGGGGTTAAAGCGCCGGCCCTCCAGTTCCCTGTCTTCGTCCTTATAATCCGGAAGAACCAGGTGGGCCCGGTCGGAGAGGAAAACCCGGCCCTGCCAGGCAAGCCCCTGCCGGGAAAGTTCTTCCAGTTCCGCAAAGAGGGACTGAACATCCACCACCATTCCCGCCCCCAGGAGCACTTTTTTGTCCGGGTAAACTATTCCTGAGGGAATCAGGTGAAGTTTATATGTTTCTTCCCCCACAACAATAGTGTGCCCCGCATTGGCTCCGCCGGAAAACCGGACCACCAGATCCGAATCCTGGGCTAAAAAATCAACAATTTTGCCTTTTCCTTCATCGCCCCACTGGGCGCCGATTACGACTAAATTCATGAATCTTCCTTTGTTTGCCCGTAGGCGTTTTTTTGTTCCCCGGATCCCCTGCTGTTTCTTAGGATCACTGGGGGGAGTAATTGGGGGCTTCCTGGGTAATGACCACATCGTGGGGGTGGCTTTCGATGAGCCCCGCGGAGGTAATCCGCAGGAATTTCCGGTAGCGCCTGAGCTCCTCAATGTTCCGGCAGCCGCAGTAAAACATCCCCTTCCGCAGGCCCGCGGAAAGCTGATGAAGGAAGGAGCGCACCTCCCCCTTGTAGGGCACCCGGCCTTCGATGCCTTCGGGAACCAGACCCTCCCCGGGATTCATCTGGTAACGGTCCCCTCCCCCCTCCTGAATGGCCCCTAGGGCGCCCATTCCCCGGTACTGCTTAAACATCCGGCCGTCGTAAATGATGGCCTGACCGGGGCTTTCTTCCAACCCCGCCAAAAGCCCCCCCAGCATCACCGTGCCGGCCCCGGCGGCAATGGCCTTGGTAATGTCCCCGGAGAATTTTACCCCCCCGTCGGCAATCACCGGAATATTGTACTTGTCCGCCTCCTCCGCGCACCAGAGGACGGCGCTGAACTGGGGCGCCCCGGCTCCGGACACTACCCGGGTAGTGCAGATGGAACCCGGCCCGATCCCCACCTTTACCGCGTCGCTTCCGGCGTCAATCATCCGCTTTGTGCCCTCCGGGGTGGCGACGTTCCCCCCCACCACCAGGATGTCCCAGCGTTTTTTAATGTCCCCAATGGCCTTAACCACCGGCGCCGAATCGCCGTGGGCGGTGTCGATAACCACAAAGTTAACGCCGTTCTCCAAAAGAAGGGGAATCCGCCGCTCGTAATCCTGGGGAGAAACCGCCGCCCCCACCACCAGCCGGCCGGCCTTATCCAGCACCGCCTGGGGATACTTTTCGTGTTTTTCCAGGTCTTTAAAGGTGATAAGGCCGATGATCCGGTTTTCCCCGTCCACCACGGGGATCTTTTCAATCTTGTGGCGGTTAAAGAGTTCCCTGGCCAGGCTGATGTCCACGGGTTTCTTGGCCCGGATGGGGTCCTTGGTCATCACCTCCGAAACCTTTAAGTCGGGGTTATCGCAAAACCGGGTGTCCCGGTTGGTAATGATTCCCGAAAGTTTCCCCTGGCTGTCCACCACGGGAAGGCCGGAGATCTTATACTGAGCGGTGATGCGCTTAACATCCCGGATGGTCATGTTTTCCTCCACCGTGTGGGGTTTGTCGATGATCCAGTTCCGGGAACGCTTAACCACCCCCACCTGCCGGGCCTGCTCGTCCGGGCTTAGGTTGCGGTGGATAACCCCGGCCCCCCCGTGGAGGGCGATAAATTTGGCCATCCGATCCTCCGTTACCGTGTCCATCGCGGCGGAGAGGATGGGGGTGTTCAGGTAAATATCCCCGCAAAGGCGGCTGCGAATGTCGATCTCTCCGGGGAGAAGCTCGGCATAGGCGGGCATGAGGAGAACATCATCGTAGCTTAAGGTTTCTTTAATTTCCATTACCGCTCCTTTAATTTTGCGATCAGCCTCCGGTATTCCCTGGCTAAACGCCGGGCCTTTTTTACCGAAAGGCCGGTGTAGTGTTCCGGCCGGGAAAAGAAAACCCCGGCGCTGCCGCCGCAGGTTTTGTGCAGTTGTTCATCAACCAGATCAAAAACTTTTTGATCCTTGGTGAGTTCCTCCGCCAGGCTTGTCCGGTTATGCTCGCATTTTAGGGTAAGCCGGCGGATAATTTCGTGGGCATGACTTTCCCCCCTGGCGGAAAGCAGGATGTAGGCCGCCTCGGAGAGCACCAGATCGCCGGTTTGTTTAAGGTTGTTCCGGAGGGCCTGGTCTTCCACCGAAAGGCCCTTTAGGATATCCTTCATCCTGGCCGCCGCGGCGGCAAAACCCGCCAGGTAATCCGCCACAAACCGGGCGGAGGCGGAGTTGGAAAGGTCCCGCTGGTGTTCCGATATTTGGTCCATATAGAAAGTCATTATCCGGGGAGAAAAGGCCTTCCATAAACTTTTAACGTGCTCCGAATTCCAGGGGTTGCGCTTTTGGGGCATGGTGGAAGAACCCACCTGATCCGCAGAAAAGAATTCCCGGACCTCCCCAATTTCGGTACGCTGAAGGTGCCTGAGATCGTCCGCCAAATTGGCAAGGATTCCAAAGGCGATGTTTATCTCCAGGAGGAGCCTTAACAGGTACTCCGGTTCCACAATCTGGGTGCTGTGGGGCGCCGGGGTTAAGCCCACCTTGGCCAGACAGGCTTTTTCCAGGCCCTCGGGATCGGAAACGATGAGGCTTAGGGCGTTGTAGGCCCCCACCGCCCCGGAGAGCTTTCCCCTAAGGTCCCGGCTTAAGGTGTCGATCCTTTTGACGGATTCCCCCAGGCGGACGAGAAACTCCCCCAGGGCGTAACCTAAGGTAAGGGGAACCGCGTGCTGGCCGTGGGTCCGGCCCACCTGGGGGACGGCGGCGTGCTTTTCCACCAGACCGGCCAGGCTCTCCTCTATTTCCAAAAGCAGGGGAAGGAGAACCTCCCGGCAGACATCCCGGTAGCGCATGGCCGAGGCGGTGTCCAGAATATCCGCGGAGGTGGCCCCAAGGTGAACCAGCCGCCCCAGTTCCGGAGGAATTTTTTTCTTGATAACATTAACTAAGGCCCGGATGTTGTGCCGGGTTTTTTCCTCTTCCCGGTACACCTCTTTGGGGTCCAGGGAACCTTCCAAACCCTCCGCCCCGGCGGGGTCCAGTCCCAAGAGTTCCATGTGGGTACGGAGGAGGGCCCCCTCCACCGCGGCGCAGTACCGGAGGGAGGCCTCTTCGCTGAGGTAGGCCGCCAGGCGATCAAAAAGCTCCCGGTTGGCCAGGTAGTACCGGTGATCCAGGGGAGACAGATTAGAAAAAATATTTTTCTGTTCCATGCCTTATTATAGTGAAACCCCAAAAAACTTAAAAGGGGGGGGTTTCCAAGCTCAGGATGGCCTCCTGTTCCCCGGCGGGCAGGGTGAGGACCTCGGTACGGCGGCTAAAAACCGCCAGGGTATGCTCAAACTGGGCGCAGAGGCTGCCATCTTCACTCACCATGGACCAGCCGTCCCCTAAGACCTTGGACCGGGGCGCTCCCAGGGTGAGGATGGGCTCCACCGTAAAAACCATCCCCGGAACAATGGGCCGTCCGGTGTCCGGCTCGCCTAGGGGAAGGACCAGGGGTTCCTCATGGATGGCCTGGCCTATGCCGTGGCCGGCAAAATTCTCAAAAACCCCGCAGCCGTAGCGGGCCGCGATCCGCCCAATGGCCCAGCCCACATCTCCCAGGCGGTTTCCCGCCCGGGCGGCGGCAATCCCCGCCAGGGTCGCCTGCCAAGCCGCCTTAACGAGCCGCCGGGCGTCGCTGTCCCCCCTTCCCAGCCGGTAAGTCCACGCGGCATCCCCGCACCAGCCGTCCAACTCGGTACTAATGTCTACCGTAATCAGGTCCCCCTCCTGCAAAACATAGGAGGAAGGCAGGCCGTGACAGGCCACCTGATTTACCGAAGTACACACCGAAGCGGGAAAACCCTGGTAGCCCTTAAGGGCCCGCCCTCCCCTGCTGTGGATGGCCTTTTCGCAGAACCGGTTAATATCCAGGGTACGGATTCCCGGACGGAGAAGGGGTTCCAGGGCCCGGAGGGTGGTTTCCGCCAGCCGGCAGGCCCGCCGGATGTAACTCACTTCCAGAGAGGTTTTGAGGGGAATGGGTTTTTCCAAAATCTAGCTCCCCGCCGCCAGATCGGGACGCAGGGCTTCCGCCCCTCCCCGGTAAAGGGGCCGGGGAGTCCGGAAAAACAGGCTTTCAAAAAGGATCAGCACCCGGATAACCCGCTCCAGGCTGCCCCGGTAGTCCGGCTCCTGGGAGCAGAACAGGGGAATCCCGCCGTAGTCCCCCCGCCGGCGCAGGGCGGCCGCGGGGTTGAGGCTTACCAGGTCCCGGGTAACGGAAAACTGAAGGTTAATAACCCGGCGGAGCTTGATGCGATTCACCTGAAGGAGTTCCTCCACCAGGCCGCCCAGCCCCTGACAGATCAGATCCGGCTCGTCCTTAGCCACCTGCACCGCCCCCCGGACGGAAAGTACCCTCATTTTCTCCTCCTTAAAGCCGGGGCTTCAACCCGTTCCGGCAATTGCCCCCAGGCTTCGACTGACAAAAAGCAAGGCATACCCAACCAGGGCCGCCCCCAGGGAAAGGATCGCAAAAAAGGAAAAACCCCCGCCGGGAGAGCCCGGAGGGCGGCCCTTTCCAAAGAGGACCCTCTCGACAATTTTTTGCACAAAAAAGAGCCCCCCCAGGAGGAGGTAGAGAAACAGGAACCGTTCCAGCCAAACCTGAAGCCCCAGGATGGTTTCATCCTGAAGTTCCTGGGAGGTTACGGTAGCGTAAAAAAAAACAAGAATGAGATTCAGAAAAAAAAGAAAGAGCATCCCCCGTTTCAGCCAGCGGGAAAGGCAAATTTTCAGGGGCGCCGGCAGGCCGGAATCCCCCGGGCCGGCCCCGTCCTCCGGGGTTTCCATGATTTTCAGTATAGCGGCTTTAACCGGCCTTCTCAAGGGATCAACCGGCAGGGATTAACCACGGACGGCACGGACCAAGACACACGGACTAAGAAATTTCTCACGGAGGCACGGAGGACTCGGAGTTGTATTCCCCCGTGAACTCCGCGTGCTCCGTGAGAGAAAAAAGGCGGCTGCCCCCACAGACAACACCCCCGCCCCAGACCTCCCCACAGCCGGACCCGGATTAACCCCGGACGACACGGGGCAGGTATTACGCTGTCCGACCCGTTACCAGGCAAACGAAAAGAGGCTTTTCTCGTGATACGGCTTTTCCGGGCCGAAAACCGTGTCCGGAAAAGAGGGCTGGTTGGGGGAATCCGGAAAATGCTGGGTTTCAAGGCAAAGACCAGCGTGTTTATAATAGATAGATCCGGGCTTGCCCGGCGTTCCGGCAAGAAAATTCCCCGTGTAGAACTGCAGCCCCGGCTGGGTGGTAAAGACCTTCATGGAACGGCCCGATACCGGTTCGCGGATCTCCCCGCAGGGCCGCAGGGTTCCCGGGCTGCCCTCAACCGCAAAGCAGTGGTCATAGCCTCCCGCCCCGGCTATGTCCCTGCCCACAGGTTTAAAATGGGTAAAATCAAAAGGGGTATCTTTTACCGTACAAAGTCTGCCGGTAGGAATACGGGAAGGGCCAAGCTCCACGAATAATGGGGCGTACAACCGCGCTTCGTGGCCGAGTATATTCCCGTTTCCTTCCCCGGCCAGGTTAAAATAGCTGTGGTTAGTGAGGTTTATTGGACAAGGCCGGTCCACCGTGGCCCGGTAATCCGCCCTAAGCTCGTTAGATCCGGTCAGCCCATAGGTTACTTCCGCCCGCAGGTTTCCGGGGTAGCCCTCATCCCCATGGGGACTTTCCAAAGTAAGGCGAAGAAAAACTCCGTCTTTATCCTCGTAGGTTTCGGCCTGCCAAACAATCCGGTCAAAGCCCTTCCGCCCGCCGTGGAGACTGTGGTCCCCATCGTTCTTGAAAAGCGGGTAGTCTTGGCCATCCAGGGTAAAACGCCCGTTGGCTATCCGGTTCCCGAAACGTCCGATAGTCGCGCCGATATACGGAGTATTGTAGAGATACCCGTGAAGGTCCGGGTAACCGAGGAGAACATCATCCCGCCTGCCGCTCCGGGAAGGTACGACCAGAGAGACCCACGTCCCCCCAAAGGTACTGATGGAGAGGGACAAATCCCCCGCCTCCAAGGTGTAAAGGCTAACTTCCTGCCCGGTATATAACACTCCAAAGGGTTTTTGGCTAATTTTCATATATTTTCACGAAAATAAACATCAATCGGGATTTCAATAACATCATCGCAGGTTTGGCAGAGTACGCATTTCCGGTATAGGGTTCGCAAGGCCTCAAATCCCTGATTATCCGCCCGTTGGGAAATGAGGCAATCTATGGCGCCGTCTAAGAGCGCCCTCCGGTTCAACGGCAGATTATCAAAACCGATCAGGGTGGTCCCGTTTTTTTTACCCTCCTCCACAAGATAGGACGCGGTCAGGTGCCCCTCGGCGTGGGGGACAAAAATACCGTCAATATGCTTATGTTCAAGAAAAAGTTTATCCAGATACGAATACAGAGAGCCTGAAATGCTGTTGTCGTATAGTCCGTCTAAAACCGCCACATTATGGTCATTCGCAAAATAATCGGTGAAGCCCCTGACGCGTTCCCACAGATTGTACCCATGATTGAACATACGCAGCGTTAAAAACAGGCCGCTGCCTTTCAGCAGTTTCATCATTCGTCCCGCGCAGACACCGGCGCGATAGGGGCTTTGAGCTATGGTAACAAGGGGCTTCGTAAAAGACAGGGGCGTATCAACATAAATATACGGAATATCCTGCATTTTTTCGGCCAGGATCTGGGTTTCATCAGGCACTATGGGCGACAGGATAATCCCGTCAACGTTGTTTTGCAGCAGGGCTTCCCCGGCTTTAAGCATTTCTCCCGGGCGTTCACGGTTAAAAAAGGCGCTTTTTATTTCAATATTAAAGGGCTTAAAGGTGGAGGCGGCGTTATAGATACCTTTTATAATTTTATCCCAATAACCGGAACCGCTGCCCGGCTCCGGAAGCAATACCCCCACTCTGAGAACGGCATTGCGTTTTAATTGACGGGCGGCGACATTAGGGGTATATCCGTGGGCGGCGATAACCGCCTCGATTTTTTCACGGGCTAAAGCGGAAACCTTGCCGCGATTATGGACAACCCGGTCTACCGTTCCTATCGAAAGTCCGGCATTTCGGGCAATTTCCGCCAATGTCATAGGATTTACCTCATTTTATCAGTTGTAAACCTTCACACCGATAGTATAGCCGATATTACCTAAAAAAGCAATCAAAAAGGGTAAATTTTGGGTAAATTTTCCTTGACAGAATGGTAAAGCGGACTTAGCATTACTTTGTGTTATCGATAACACAAAATAAAATGATTTGGAGGCGAATTTATGAAGAACCGTTCTAATGTAGGCGCGGCTGCTTTGGCCGTCCTGGCGGTATGCCTAGCGGCATGGACCCTAACGGGCTGCGCGAAGAATTCGGACAAGCCCAGAATCGGCGTCGCTATCTACAAGTTTGACGATACCTTTATGTCAACGGTACGCAACGCCATTTCCAAAGCGGGGGAGGAGAATGCGACGGTCGAAATTGTCGATAGTCAAAACGCCCAGCCGACGCAGAATGACCAGATTGACAACTTTATATCGAGGAGCGTCAAGGCGCTGGCGATTAATCCTGTTGACCGCACAGCGGCTGCGGTGATTATCCAGAAAGCAAAGGCGGCTGACGTTCCGGTAGTGTTCTTTAACCGCGAACCCCTTGCTTCCGATATGCAGGCATGGGATAAGATCTACTATGTCGGGGCAAGGGCCGAGGAATCGGGTACCTACCAGGGACAGATTGCGGTGGACTACTTCAGGGGGAATCCCGGCGCCGACAAAAATGGCGACGGCGTTATCCAGTACATCATGATTATGGGCGAACCCGGCCATCAGGACGCGGAACTCCGCACCGAGTATTCGGTAAAAGCCATTACCGACGCCGGGCTTAGGGTTGAGCAGCTTGCCAGAGATACCGCCATGTGGGACAGAGTGCGGGGGCAGGAAAAAATGTCGGCCTTCCTTGCGGCGCACGGCGAGAGAATTGAGCTTGTGCTTTGCAACAATGACGATATGGCCCTCGGCGCTATCGAAGCCTTAAAAGCCGAAGGCTACAACACAGGGGGCGCGAAATACATCCCCGTTATCGGTGTTGACGCTACCGCCCCTGCCCTGGAAGCCATTGAAAACGGCACCCTTTTGGGAACAGTCCTCAACGACGGCCAAAATCAGGGGCAGGCTGCCTATGACATCGCGTTCGCCGTAGCAACAGGGGCAAATCCTTCCTCCACAGGCTGGACTCTTGACGGCGGCAAATATGTGTGGGTTCCCTACCAGATGGTTACCAGAGCGAATTACCTGCAATTTAAGTAGGGAGAAAAACAGATAAAGAAAAACCACTAACCACACGAAGGCTGCGAAGGGAAGGGTAAAGGATATTTTTTGCTCCGAACTTTCCCGTAGTTCGTGAGGTTGGTGGTTAAATTCCAAAAACGGAGGATGCTGTGGAACCCAGTGAATATGTCCTTGAAATGGAGAATATCACAAAAAGTTTTCCGGGGGTTAAGGCGCTGGATGGCGTTATCCTGAGGGTACGCGCCGGTACCGTTCACGCCCTTGTGGGGGAAAACGGCGCCGGAAAATCAACCTTAATGAAATGCCTCTTTGGCATGTATGACAGGGACGATGGAACTATCAAGATGAACGGCGAAGAAGTGTCGTTTACCGATGCAAAAGACGCGCTAAAACGGGGAATCGCGATGATCCATCAGGAATTATCGCCGGTGAAAGACCAAACCGTCATGGAAAACATGTGGCTGGGGCGTTACCCTGAAAAGAAAATATTGGGAATTCCGTTTATTAACAATAAGGCAATGTATAACGACACGATAGAAGCGTTCCGGGGTTTGGGGCTTGATATAAACCCGAAAGTAAAGGTGCGCTATTTGTCTGTTTCAAAAATACAGATGCTTGAAATAGCTAAAGCCTGTTCAATGAACGCAAAAATAATCATTATGGATGAGCCCTCATCCTCGCTTACCCAAAATGAGGTTGATCAGCTCTTTTCGATTATCAAGGAACTGCGCAAAAAGGGCGTGGCTATCATCTACATATCCCACAAGATGGATGAGATACTAAAAATATCCAACGAAGTTACTATTATGCGGGACGGTAAATACATAGGAACCTGGGAGTCAAACAAACTTACCACGGATTTTATCATCTCAAAAATGGTAGGGCGTGATTTGTCAAACCGGTTTCCCCCGCGTCACAATACCCCCGCCGAAAATCTTCTTGAAGTAGGCGGTTTGTGTTCAGCGGAACGGAACTCCTTTAACAATGTATCGTTTAACCTGCGGAAGGGCGAAATACTCGGCATTAGCGGCCTTGTGGGGGCTAAACGAAGCGAACTGGTTGAGTCGATTTTCGGCTTGCGTCCCCTTAAATCCGGCCAAATAAAAATTGATGGCAAAAAGGTCAGAATAAAAAATTCTATCGACGCAATCGATGCAAAAATGGCTCTTTTAACCGAAGAACGCCGTGTCACCGGTATTTTTCCCATGCTTTCAATTGCCGATAACACGCTTATCACAAATTGGAAAAAGTATTTATCAAAAGCCGGTTTGATACGCTCCAAACAGGGCATCGCTGATGTTGATGAAAGTATTAAGCAGCTTCGTGTAAAAACGCCCTCCTGCCTGACCCGGATAAGAAATTTGTCGGGCGGCAATCAGCAAAAAGTTCTTTTTGGCCGCTGGCTTTTAACGGAGCCGGAAATTTTACTCCTTGACGAACCGACCCGCGGAATAGACGTGGGAACAAAGTATGAAATTTATTCAATCATTGCCGATCTTGCCGCGAAGGGCAAAAGCATCATCATGATTTCTTCGGAAATGTCTGAGCTGTTGGGCATGTCGGACAGGATCATGGTAATGTGCAACGGCAGGGCAACAGGGATTCTTGATGGCAAAACCGCGACACAGGAGGCGATAATGACCCTGGCGACACAGTTTGAACAAACAAAGGAAAATGAAAAGGAGGCTATCCTGGCATGAAAACGGAATTAGAGCAAAAACTGACTTCGGGCAAGATCAAAGATTTCTGTATTAATAATGCAATCGTTCTGGTGCTTATATCGCTTATTATTTTTATCGCCATCAGAGAACCGAGCTTTCTTTCGTTACGGAATCTGCGGAATATCCTTACGATGTCCGCGACACGGCTTATCATCGCCCTCGGCGTCGCGGGGATTCTTATCACCGGCGGCACCGACCTTTCGGCGGGACGCAGCGTCGGGCTTGCGGCTGTTTTATCGTCATCCCTTTTGCAGTCCCAGGACTATCCGCGCCGTATGTATGAAAACCTGCCCTCTCTTCCCCTCATTATTCCGGTTTTAATTGCCATAACCGTCTGCGGAATGGTCGGTTTGGCAAACGGCATCATTGTCTCAAAATTAAAAGTACCGCCATTTATCGCCACCCTCGGCTCAATGGTTGCCGTTTACGGCATAACCTCAATTTATTTTGACAGGCCGCCCTACGGCGCCCAGCCTATCGGCGGCTTAAACTCAAGTTTCAGCGCCCTGGGCACAGGTTTTATAGGTCCCAACGGCCTCTTTTCGCTGCCCTATATTGTATTGATTGCCGCCTTTATCGCTGTTTTAATGTGGGTGGTGTACAACAAAACAAGGTTAGGCAAGAATGTTTACGCGATAGGGGGCAACAGCGAAGCGGCCCGTGTGTCGGGGGTGAATGTCGTCAAAACTTTGATTACCGTTTATATAATCGGCAGCGCCCTTTATGGCCTGGGCGGAACCCTTGAAGCGGCCCGGACAGGGGGGGCTACAAACAACTACGGCAACGGTTACGAGCTTGACGCTATTGCCGCCTGTGTTGTCGGCGGCGTTTCGGTTTCGGGGGGTGTCGGCACTGTGGGCGGTGTTGTTGTCGGCGTCTTGATATTCAGCGTTATCAATTACGGGTTGACCTTTATCAACGTAAATCCGTACTGGCAGCAGATAATCAAGGGCCTTATTATCGTGGCGGCTGTCGCTATAGACATCAGAAAATACCTTGCCCGGCGCTAACAGTTTGCATTATGAATATTCTAATCATAGGCGGGGCGGGATATATAGGAAGTCACGTTGCCAGGGAATTTTTGGACCGAAAACATTCGGTAACGGTCTTCGATAATCTTTCAAGCGGTTTAAGGGAGAATATTTTCGAGGGTGAAGAACATTTTGTCCTGGGGGATATTCTCAACTACAATCAATTGTTGTCCGCCATGAAAGGCGGTTTTGACGGGCTGGTACACCTTGCGGCATTTAAGGCTGCCGGGGAATCCATGATCGCACCGGAAAAATACTCCCTGAATAACATCAGCGGGACAATCAACATATTAAACGGCGCGCTTGAAACGGGTATCAAGTATGTGGTTTTTTCTTCCAGCGCCGCGGTGTACGGTGAACCCCAGTATCTGCCTATTGACGAAAAGCATCCGGCGGACCCTGAAAACTACTATGGTTTTACCAAACTGGAAATAGAGCGGATTATGCTGTGGTATGACAAGCTTAAAGGGCTTCGTTACGCCAGCCTTCGTTACTTTAACGCCGCGGGTTATGACCTCATGGGCAGGATAAGCGGCCTTGAACAAAATCCCTCCAATCTGCTGCCGGTGGTAATGGAAACGGCAATCGGAAAGCGGAAGGAAGTGCAAATTTTCGGCAACGATTATGACACCCCAGACGGCACTTGCATCAGGGATTATATTCACGTAAGCGATCTTGCGGCGGGCCACGTCGCGGCTCTTGAATATATCGCGGCGGCGGATAAGAGCCTTACGGTAAACCTTGGAAGCGAAGAAGGGGTTTCCGTACTGGAAATGATCGAAACCGCCCGGCACATAACGGGGGTGGATATTCCGGCGCGTATTACCGGACGGAGGGCCGGAGATCCCGCCCGGCTCACAGCCTCCGCGCAAGCAGCAAAAAAAGTCCTTGGGTGGCAGCAGAAATATTCCGGTGTCCAAACACTGCTTGCCTCAACCTGGGAGGCATACAAGAGGAACAGGCGATCTGTATGAATGGGCAAGACCTGATTGCTAAAATAAACAGCCCTTCTGCGGTATCTGTTTTTAATAAGTTGTACGGCGGTAATGGAATCCTATGCTCATCCGATCCCCAAAAAGGCGAAGTTTTTTCCCTTGAAAATGTCCGTTTGCGGTATACCGCTTTGGTTAATGGTTTGATTGAAATACTTAAAGAGTATCCTGATTCTATTGAAGGCGCCTCAGAGGATGTCCGTTTATTTACTGCGGCAGGGCGGACGGAATTGGGAGGCAACCATACGGATCATAACAACGGAAAAGTATTAGCCGCTTCCATCCAGCTTGACGCGGTTGCCGCAGTCGTTATGCGGAATGATAAAAAAGCGCTGCTGCGCTCAACCGGGTTTCCCGATGTAAAACTGGATATAACGGATCTTGCTCCAAAAAAAGAAGAAACGGGAACCACCGAATCTTTGGTGAGGGGAATAGCCGCCGAGTTTGCCGCCCGGGGCATAAGGGCAAAGGGCTTCATTGCAAACGCCGATTCAACAGTATTGAAAGGTTCCGGCCTGTCCTCATCCGCCGCGATAGAAGTGCTTCTGGGCACAATCTTTAATTGCCTTTACTCAGGCAGGCAATTTAACGAACTGCAAATTGCCCAATTCGGCCAAAAAGCTGAAAATAATTATTTTGGCAAACCATCGGGGCTTATGGATCAGGCGGCCTCCGCGTCCGGCGGGGTAATTGCCCTTGACTTTGCGGTAAAGGACAATCCGAAAGTAGAAAAGATTGACTTTGATCCTGCCCCATTTGGTTACGCCCTGTGTGTTGTGGATACCAGGGGAAGCCACGCAGACCTTACTCCCGATTACGCGGCTATCCCCAATGAGATGCAGGGAATAGCCCGCTTTTTCGGCAAAGGGACGCTGCGTGAAATAAATATCGGGGACATTTATTCAAATATGGAAACCATCAGGCAAAAAGCGGGGGACCGCGCCGTGCTGCGCTGCCTGCACTATTTTAATGAAAACCGGCGGGTCCAAACCATGACAGAGGTTCTTAAAAAACTGCCCGGGGAAGTCGGCTCATCAAAATCCGGCGCGTTATTTAATACCTTTCTCGGCCTGGTAAATGAATCCGGGAATTCTTCCTGGGAGTTGCTGCAAAATGTTTTTTCACCCCGGAATCCCGCCGTACAAAGCCTAGCCCTTGCGCTGGCTCTGAGCAGGGAATTTTTTAAAACGATGAACAAAGTAGACGATGCCCCGCCCGGCGTATGCCGGGTACATGGAGGCGGTTTTGCCGGTACCATTCAGGTGTATATCAGGCAGGAATATCTGGAAAAATACAAATCATGGATGGAACAATTTTTTGGCGAAAAGCCGGTAACTGTTTTACGCATACGGCATACCGGCACGACGGAAATTATATTGTAGGGTGAACAAAGAACTTCCGTTCAATTTCAGCCCGCAGAGCATTGGTAAATGAACTGAAAATTCCTGTCAATTTAAGTCAAAAAATTGACAAAAACCCGGATTTTATGTAATATTATAGTATAGCCCTATGGCTTGTTATTTTGAATTGACTCCCGGCAACGGACCTGTCTTGCGAGGATCGCCATGGAACTGCTTCACCCCTCTCCCGCCTTCCCCCTGATCAACCTGGAAAAACCAAAACTCTTTAGGGAGCAATTCCCCTACGACCAGGTGCCCCGGATTCTCTTTGAGGGGGTGGATGTTCCTCTGGACCCCGCGGAGGAATTCTTCATTACCGACACCACCTTTCGGGACGGCCAGCAGGCCAGGGCGCCCTACACCCCCAAGCAAATTCTCAAGATTTACGAACTCCTGTCCAAACTGGGGGGGGAAAGGGGACTCATCCGCCAGGCGGAATTCTTTCTCTACTCCGACCGGGACCGGCAGGCGGTGGAACTCTGCCTGGCCCAGGGGCGGCGCTACCCTGAGATTACCAGTTGGATCAGGGCCAACAAGACGGATTTTGCCCTGGTAAAGCAATTCGGCCTCAAGGAAACGGGAATTCTCACCTCGGTTTCCGATTATCACATCTACCTGAAATTAAAAACCGACCGGAAAAAGATCATCGGAGATTACCTGGGCATCGTTCAGGGGGCGCTGAACGAGGGGATCATCCCCCGGTGCCACTTTGAGGACCTCACCCGGGCGGACATCTACGGCTTTGTCCTGCCCTTTGCGGAGCAGCTTCTGAAACTTTCCCAAAGCTATAGCCTGCCGGTGAAGATCCGCCTCTGCGATACCATGGGTTACGGCCTCACCTACCCCGGCGCCGCCCTTCCCCGGAGCATCCCCCGGCTGATCCACGCCTTCCGCCGGGAACTGGGCTACCCTTCGGCCTGGCTGGAATGGCACGGCCACAACGACTTTCATAAAGTCCACATTAATGCCTCCTCCGCGTGGCTTTACGGGGTCAGCAGCCTCAACGCCTCCCTCCTGGGCTACGGGGAAAGGACGGGAAACCCCCCCCTGGAGGCGGCGGTGATTGAGTACCTGGGCCTAACCGGGGATAGGGGGATCGACACCCGGGTTATCTCCGAGATTGCGGACTACTATCGCCAGGAGGTTATGGCGAATATCCCGGACAACTACCCCTTTGTGGGGGAGGATTTCAACACCACCCGGGCGGGGGTCCACGCGGACGGCCTTTTGAAGAATCCCGAAATATACACCATCTTTGATACGGAAAAGCTCCTCAACCGGCCGATCCGGGTCATGGTAACGGACAAATCCGGCTATGCGGGGATCGCCCGGTGGCTTAACGAAAACATCCCCCTGATCCGGGAAGGGAAGCGGGAGGAGATATCCAAGCGCCATCCGGGGGTAAGTTACATCTACGACTGGGTAAACCTTCAGTACGAGCGGGGGCGAATCTCCTGCATCTCCGGGGATGAACTTATCACCCAGGCCAAGCGTTACATCCCCTCCCTCTTTGAATCCGACTTTGACCGGGTTAGGGAGGCGGCCTCCCGGATCGCCACCCGGCTTTCCGCCCGGATAAGCCAGGCGGAGGCCCTAAAGGGCGATCTGGACAGGGAAAATGTGGAAAAATACCTGGAAAAGATCCTTAAAAAAGAAGCCTCGATTCAACTTATCGCCATCACCAACACCGACGGCTACCGGATCGGCCAGGTTCACACCCAGCACGGAGAAAAGGCCCTGTTCCGCAACCTTCTTAACAAGAATTTCAACAAGCACGAATGGTTTTCCCAGGTTATTGCCACCGGCGAACCCTACGTTTCCGATCTTTTCTTTTCCAAATACACCAAACGGCTGATCCTAACCCTGGCCCACCCCCTTAGGGATCAGAACAATCAGATCCGGGGGGTAATTGACATTGATTTTGCCTTTGAAACCCTGGCAAAACTGATAAGCCACCTTCCCGAAGAAATTACCGAATGAGCCCCCGGGGGGATAGGATATTGACTCTAAGGCCCAGGCAGGGGTATTCTTAAAAAGAGGGGTAAATTTTGAAATTCTCCAAGCTGATGAAGGAGAGAATCCGCCGGGTTAAGGTCCTTTTTGCGGAACTTGGTTACGAAGTCTACGAAGACAGCCTCCAGGATGACTCTTACTCCGCCGCTTTTGAACGGGACGGGGAGTTTGCCGGGGGTTTTATGATCAATGGGGAAAGCAAATTCCTGGAGATTGCCTTTGCCTTTTCTTTTTCCACATCCTTGAGTCATTTTTTGCAATCCCAATTGGAAAAAATGATTGAAATGTGCTATACTTTTGGTTGTTATCTCAGCGTTCAAAAAGAGGAAGACCTGTCTTTTTCCGTGTTTTCTAAGATTTACTTTGCCGGCCTTAACTACTATGCCCTCAAGGAAACCCTCAGGGATTTTCATAGCTGCATCGAGGCTCTTAAGGAAATCATAGACCTGAACCAGCGTGCGGGAGGAAACAATAATGGAAACCACTAAACAGGAGTTCATCAATCAGATGGAAAAACTGGTTTTAGATACGGTGGATGATTTTGCCGACAGCCTTGAGGCCCACAACAGCCCTATCTGTACCTGCCCCCAGTGCCGCCTGGATGTTACCTGTTACGTCTTAAACAACATTCCTCCCCAGTACATCATCTCCAGCCGGGGGATGGCCCACCTTCAGGCGGATTATCAGCTCAAGATTCAAAAAACCGCCGATGTGATTCAGATGACCAAGCAGGGTTTTGAAATTGTCTCCCGGGTTAAGCGTCCGGGATTTGTCCACAAGGGGGAGGCCGCGGGGGAAATTATCGAAGAAAAGCCCTGCTTCAACTTTCCCCTGATCACGGGGCAGTTGTTGAATGGCCAGAATTTCGCCCCCCTCAACGAAAAGCAGGAGGTAAGCCTCCTTATTGACGGCTGGCCGGCGGAAATGTGCAACTCCAACTGGCCCAACCCCTACATCCTGGTTCCCACCCTGCCGGGCAACTTTATGTTTCTCCCCAAGCCCTTCTTTACCGCCCAGCCGGGGGAAACCCGGACCTTCTCCCTAACCCTGCAATTAAAGGCGGAGGGTTACCATAACCTTTCCCACAATTTTACCCTGGACCTGGTTTCCGACAGCCGGGTTCTGAGCGCCCTCAAAACCAATAAAAAATACACGGTGCAGGAACTCTACGCTTTTAAAACCGATTTTGTCGAAGAAAACCTGTAACTCCGGGGGGCATAGCAGGGGGAGCTAAAAACCGTTATAGTTCCTTTTAAGAGTGATTAGAAAAACCGCCGCGACAGTTGGGGTCCTTCTCTTTCTTCTCCTCCCGGTTTCCGCCTCCCCGGAAACCCTGCCCTTGCCGGAGGAGGAAGCCCCGGCGGCTCTTTTTTCTCCGGGCCGGGACTCCCCGGATGTGGAACTTTTCCTCCAGGGCTCCTGGAAGGCCCAGGCCACCGCCTCCTTAGGCTTTGCCTATGTGTTTGGCCGGGGATTTTACCGGGAAGAGTCCTTTCCGGGAATGGCGACGGGCTTTGATTTTGTGCAGCACCCTGATCTTACCCTCTCCCTCTGGCTTTTCCGCCGCTTTTATATTGAAACCTTCTTTGCCGAAGACTGGGAGGACACCCGCTTTGTGATAGGTTACCGGGGGCGGCCGGGGGATTTTTTTCAATCCGCCCAGGGGGGAAACCGCCAGGTGGAGATGGAGAATTACTCCCTCCTGGGCTTTCCGGAAATTCCTGAAAACGGCCTGGGGCTTGCGGCCCGGTTTGCCGGGGGCTTTTCGGAACACGAGTTTCTTCTGCGCTTTGATCCCGCGGAAAGCCTGGTGGTATACTTCCAGGGGGACGCCCGGCTGTCCCAGGTTTTCCTAAACCCCGCAGGGTATCGCCGGGGCCGGGATTTTATCCTCCCCAAGATGCCGGGGACGGTCATCGGGAACCTGGTGGTTCTCGTCGAAAAAACCAAGGACGACCCCTACCCCTCCGTGGCGGCTCCGGATGGCCGGCATTACCGCCGGGCCTCCCAGGAGGATTACCGCTGGGACGGCAGTTTAGG
>JAISRN010000123.1 GCA_031273605.1 Spirochaetales bacterium
AGAAAACCCTCGATCCGGTCCTTAAGGTCCCCCTCCTCGTCGGGGGTAAAGTTTCCCGTGGCCCTTAGATTGTCCAAAAGGGGGGAATTCTCGGCCCGGAGGGCGGCAAGAAAGCTGCGGATAAAAGAGGCTATTTGGGGAACCGGTATCTCCATAAGGTAGCCGTTTACCGCTAAAAAGAGGATGATGGTTTGCTCCTCCATGGGGTAGGGAGAAAGAAGGGGCTGCTTGAGCACCTCCATGAGTCTTTCCCCCTGGGCCAGTTTATCCTGGGTGGTTTTGTCCAGATCGCTGCCGAACTGGGCAAAGGCGGCCATTTCCCGGTACTGGGCCAGATCCAGCCTAAGCCGCCCGGAAACCTTCCGCATGGCCCGGGACTGGGCCGCCCCTCCCACCCGGCTTACCGAAAAGCCCACGTCAATGGCGGGGCGGAACCCGGAATTAAAAAGCTCCGAATCCAGAAAGATCTGCCCATCGGTAATGGAGATAACATTGGTGGGAATGTAGGAAGAGATGTCCCCCGCCTGGGTTTCTACGATGGGCAGCGCCGTAATGGAACCGCCCCCCCGATCCGGGGAAAGTTTAGCGGAGCGTTCAAGCAGCCGCGAATGAAGGTAGAAAACATCCCCGGGAAAGGCCTCCCGCCCCGGAGGCCGCCGCAGCAGCAGGCTTATTGTCCGGTAGGCCACCGCATGTTTGGAAAGGTCATCGTAAACGATAAGCACATCCCTTCCCTGGCGCATAAAGTGCTCCGCCATGGCCACCGCCGAATAGGGGGCCAGGTACTGGAGGGCGGCGGAATCCGCGGCGGTTGCTAAAACCACAAAGGTCCACTCCATGGCGCCGGCGCTTTCCAGCTTTTCGATAATGGCCGCCACCGACGAAGCCTTCTGTCCGATGGCGCAGTAGGCGCAGAGCACGTCTTTGCCCCGCTGATTAATGATGGCGTCCAGGGCAATGGAAGTTTTTCCGGTTTGCCGGTCCCCTATGATAAGCTCCCGCTGCCCCCGGCCGATGGGAATCATGGAGTCAATAGCCAGGGTACCGGTCTGGAGGGGCTCATCAACGCTGCCCCGCTCAATAACCGGGGAGGCCGGGCTTTCCACAGGGAGGAGGGCCTCCGCCAAAAAGGGGCCTTTGCCGTCCACAGGGACTCCCAGGGGATTCACCACCCGGCCCAGGAGGGCCGCCCCGGAGGGCGCCCGAACCACCTGTCCCGTGCCCCGGGCCTCTTCGCCGTCCTTCACCAGGGACTCCCCGGAGAGGATCACGCATCCCACCCCGTCTTCTTCTAAATTAAGCACCATCCCCAGGGCCCCGGAAGCAAATTCCACCAGTTCGCCGTTCACCGCCCTATCAAAGCCGTAAATCGTGGCTACCGAATCGCCCACCTGCACCACAAAGCCGGTGTTCTCCGTAGAAACCCGGCCCTCCCAGTGGGCAATCTTTTCTTCCAGAATACGGGTAAGGTCTTCAAATCGTTCCATAAAATTAACAACCTCCCGGCTCGCCGGCGGCCTTAGGCTCCCCCTCCCCTGCCAGGGTTTCCCCCAGGTTTTTCAGGGCCGAAGCCAGGCTTCCGTCAATTAAATCACTCCCCAAATGCAGCCGGTACCCCCCCAGCAGGCCGGGAACCAGGGTGGTCTCAATCTTCACATCCCCGGCGGCGGTACGTTTTTGGACCCTCCCGGCAAGGCTGCGGAGAAAATCCTCCTCCGGCTCGTAGGCCGCCTCTAGGCGCACCCGGACCAGGGCCCGGTTTTCCTCCAGCCGGGTTTCCACCTCCCGGATTATCTCATCCAGCCGGAAAAGGAGGCCCTTTTGGGCCAGGAGGCGGCAGAACCGGGCCGTTAAAGAGAGCTCCCGGTCTAAACAGCCGGCCTCGCCGCCGGCCTTAAGGACAAGGTCTCCCAGCTCCTCCGCCGCCCTGCCGCCGAAAGCCGCTCCGGGGAGTTTCCTTATCCCCGGCGCCAGGGCCTTGAGGAGTTCCAGCCCCTTAACCGCCTCCCCCGGACCCAGGGCCTTGAGAAAGGCCAGGGCTAAGGATCGCCGTTCCCTCCGGGACAGGGTCATCCCTTCCCCGTTTCTTCCAGGAGAAGCTCCGCGTAGGGACGGCTGTCCTCCCGGTTTACTTCCCGGCCCAGCAGCTTGGCCGCGGCGTCCACCACCAGGCCGGCGGCCTCCCTTCTAAACCCGGCCATGGCGGCCTCCCGCTCGGCCCGGATTTGGCTGTGGGCGGTGGTCAAAAGCCGGTCCGCCTGGGCCCGGCCCTGGGCAATAATCCGATCCGCCTCGGCGGCGGCGGTTTCCCGGGCCTGCCGGAGAATTTCCCCGGCTTCGCTGCGGGCCTGTTTCATTGAGCTTTCGTACTGATCCAGCAGTTCCTTGGCCCGGGCCTTATCGTTTTCCGCCTGCTCCAGGGAATCCTGAATCTTTTTGGTCCGGGCTTCCATAAACTTGGTTACCGGCTTAAAAAGGATGATCCTGAGAAGAAAAAACAAAACAGCCAGATTAAGGAGGGTAAAGCCAAAGGTTACCCAATTGGGGCTAACCAGGCCGGAGCTTTCCATAAATCAGCCTTTCAGGTAAATCAGAATGGCCACCACAAAGCCGTAAATAGCAGTGGCCTCGGCCAAGGCTATACCCAGGAAAAATACCGTTTGGATCTTCCCCGCGGCCTCGGGTTGACGGGAAATCGCTTCGGCAGCCTTTCCGGTGGCCAGCCCGATGCCGATGCCCGCCCCTACCCCGGTGATAACGGCAATTCCTGCGCCTATTAAGGGACTCATACCTTCCTCCTATGATTCAGTTTCAGTTTCCACCGCTTCGGCAATAAAAAGGGTGGTTAAAAAAGTAAAAACCAGGGCCTGAATAAGGCCGTCAAAAAAATCAAAATACAGGCCAAGCGCCGGGGGAATCCCAATGGGGACCACCGCCTCAACGAGGCGCATAATAATAAAGCCCCCTAAAATATTGCCAAAGAGCCGCAGGCAGAGGCTTAAGGGGCGGATGACATATTCCATCAAATTAAAGGGCAGCATCATGGGCATGGGGTGAAAGAGTTTTTTTGCCCAGCCGCCGGGCCCCCGGGCGGCAAGCCCCCCTGCCAGGACTATTACAATAGAAAGAACGCTTAAGGCGGCGGCAAAATTAATGTCCCGGGCCGGGGGTTTTATGGTGAAGCCGGGGCGGTAAAACTGCCCCCCCAGGCGGAGGGCAACGGGGGAAAGAACCGGAACGATGTTGGCCATAAAAAGAAGGAGAAAGAGGGCGCCGATAAAGGGTCCATAGGTTTTGGCCCGCCGGCCAAACTGCTTTTTGGAAAAGCCGTTAAGAAATTCCACCCCGGACTCCACCAAAGCCTGGGCGCCCCGGGGAACGGTTTTAAGGCGGCGGGTCCAAAGAAAGGCCGGAATCAAAATAAGGGCCATGACCAGCCAGGTAACCACCACGGTTTCGGTAACCCCAATTCTGTGGCCAAAGAGGGTAAAGCTAAAGACCTCGACAAATTCGAGAGCCTCGTCAATTTCCTGCCCTAAATCCATGCTTCTTGTTCCTCTGCAAATAATTGAAGCGGTTCCAAAATCTGATATTTTGAAACGGCAGCCTTATTAAAGCCGGATCGCCGCCGGGGGAGCGGAATGATCCTATTTAACATTAATCCTGTTTGAAGAAAAAATCATCCTTAAAGTATTTTTTTAGCAATTCTTCGGAAACCTTATCGTAGCGATTCATGGTGGTGTAGGTTGCCTCAAGAAAACCCTTGGTTAGGTAAAAACTCCCCAGCAGAAAGAACTCCGCTACCCGGGTAACGATTCCCATGGCTTGGTACATCCTCATCGTACTGTCCAGGACAAAGTCTGTCATCAGGTACTCAATAACCACCTGCTGGGCTAGGTTTACCGCATAGATAACCTCGGAGATGGGAAACTCATCCTCCATCCGCCCCTTGCCCAGTTTGACAAAAAAATCCCCAATCAGCCCCCGGTCCAAA
>JAISRN010000218.1 GCA_031273605.1 Spirochaetales bacterium
TTAGGAACCTCCAAACCCTGGACATTGACGAGGAGGGGCGGGAACGCTTCGCCGCCTTTCAGCGTTTATCCCCCGCCGACGCCATCATCGTTACCGCCGTGGAATCCCGGCTGGTGTACCGGGGCATAGTTGCCGCCACCCTGTCCATTATCCTGATTAGTTTTGTCGTTACGACTCTGTCCATTTTTTTCATGGTCCTCTATTCCCGGACCATAAGCCTGCCTATTAAAGCCCTGGCCGGGGCGGCCGCGGCGGTGCAGCAGGGGGATTACCTCATCGGCCTAAAAGTAAAGGCCCGGGACGAAATCGGCGCCCTTACCGAGAGCTTTATCGCCATGGGCCGGGGGCTGGTCAATTTTGAAAGGTTTACCAACAAGCAGATTGTCGCCCTGGCCCGGAAAGGCAGCCTTAGCCGGACCGGGGAGAACCGCCGGGTTACCATCTGCTTTGCCATGATTCGGGAATTTGAAAAAATTGCCAAGGGGATGAGCCCCGCCGGGGTGGTTCGTTTTGTTAACCGTTTCCTGGCCCGCATTGTCCCCTGCGTTACCAAAACCGGCGGCCTGGTGGACAAGTTTCTTACGGAAAGCGGCCTGGTGGTTATGGCGGTGTGGGGGCTTTTTTCCCAGGGAGAGGTTTCGCCGGAGTCTGATACCCCGGCGGAGCCTGATACTCCGGCAGAGGCCGGTACCCAGTCTGCTTTTAACTGTCTCCGCTCGGCCCTCCTCATGCGGGGGGCCCTGCGAAAACTAAACCGGAAGCGCCTGGCCCGGGGCTATCCCCTGGTTAAGATGGGCTGCGGCATTAATTCCGGGGAGGTCGTGGCGGGGCAGATGGGTTCCGATGAGCGGATGGAATGGACCGTTATCGGAGACGCGGTCAACCTGGCCTCCCGGATTGAGGGGCCTAACGAGGTCTTTGACACGGACATCCTGATTACCGGAGACACCTACAACCTGGTGGGGGATCGCCTGATCACCGAAGAGATGCCCGGCCTGGAAGTGAAGGGTAAGAGCGGAACCCTGCGGGTCTTTTCGGTGGTCAATTTTAAAAACCATTACGGGCCGACCACCATGGAAGAGGTGAGGCTGTCATGGGCAAAGTGAACCCCCTTCCCGCCGGCCCCCTTCCGGAGTCTGCCCCCGGAATTTCCCCGCCGGTTCCCCGTCCCCGTCTCTCCTTCACCCTGTCCTTAAAACTCTCCCTCTTTGTTTCCGCCCTGCTGATCTTTTCCCTGGGGGCGGTTCTTTTTTCGGTGTGGTTCTTTATCCGCGCCGGGGTTCGGGGGACCGCCGTGGCGGATAACGACAGCATCAATTACCGGGTTGCCGAAGCTGCGGAAACGGCCCTGCGGCAGATCCGCTCCAACGTTAGTTTTCTCCTGGGGGGCGGCGTCCCGGAAAATCCCTCTTCTCCGGAAACGGCGGATTACTTTTTTTCCCAAAACCCCCAGGTGGCGGCCATTGTTTTCCTGGACGGCGAAACCGGGGGGAGTCCCCGGACCCTGATCAACCGGAGCTTTGCCGATGCCCAGGGCTTTGATGTTTCTTTAATCGGCGCCTTTCTAAGGCTTAAGGGGGATGAGATTTTGGAAAGCCCGGGGACCTCCGAAGCGCGGCTTTTTAACGGGGCGCCGGATTTTCGGGGCCTCCCCATCCTTGCCCTTAGCTTTCCCTATGCCGGCCCAAGGGGTTTCACCGGAAGGGCCCTGGTCCTCTTTTCATCGGAAAGCCTAATCGATTACTTCGGCTTTGGCGCCAGCCCTTCAATCATGGTAAGTCCCGGGGGGGATGTCTTAATTCACCCCGATTCGGATGTCCTGTCGGCGGGATTAAACTTGGGGGCCAACCCCGCCATCAAGGGCCTGTCGGCGGGGGAAAACCATCTCACCACCCGCTACCGGGATGAAGGGGGGGAGGTCTTTGCTTCGGTTCACCGCCTGAATTTCGGCGGGACGATGGTTCTCACCACCATTAGAGGAGATGTGGTTTTCGAAAGCATCAACGCCACTACCCGGCGGAACGCCTACTTCGCCCTCTCCGTCTGGTTTATCTCCCTCCTGCTCATCCGATTCTTCTCCCTGGGACTAACGAGGCAGCTGCGGACCCTCAAAACCGCGGCGGAGGAGATCGAAGAGGGGCGCTACCACGGTTCCCTGCCGGTCAAAACCCGGGACGAAACCGGCTTCCTCACCGAAACCATGAACAGCATGAGCATGGCCCTCCAGAACTTTGATCGGTTTACCAACAAAGAGATTGCCCGGCTTACCCGCCGGGGGCTTCTGGCCCCGGGGGGGGTTCATAAAAAAGCCGCCTTTCTGTTCTCCGATATTCGTTCCTTCACCGCCATCTCCGCCTCCCTAAGCAGCGCCGAAGTGGTGGAAATGCTTAACGGCTACATGGATCTCATGGTGGCCTGCGTCATGGTTACGGGAGGGGTGATCGACAAGTTTATCGGCGACGCCATTGTGGCCCACTGGGGAGCGGTGCGGCCGGAACAGGGGGATAACCTCCCCTCCGGCGAGAAAGAGGATGCCCTGGCGGCTCTCCGGGCCGCCCTTTTAATGCGGGCCTGTCTCCAGTGTTTTAATGCGGAAAGGGGAGGGCCTAAGAAACCCCTCATTAAAAACGGCTGCGCCGTTAACTCAGGAACGGTGATTGCCGGGCAGATTGGAACCGGGGAGCGCCTTGAGTACACCGTTATCGGAGAGGCGGTGAGCCTTACCGAACGGGCCGAAGGCTTTAATAAATCCTTCGGCACCGATATTCTGGTGAGCGAGCATACCTATGCCCTGGCGGGAGGCTGCCTTTTATGTGAGGAGATGCCGGTAATAAGGGGAGATACCCGGCTCTTTGCGGTGGTCAACCTTCAGGACCCCGGACAAATCGGCCGGCTTTTTGAGGAACTGGAAAGAATTCCCAAAATAAATAAAACCCTGGCGGAACGTTTCGTGGGCGCCGAAGGGCCCCGTACCCTAAAGGAACTGCGGTTCCGCCTAAATATCAGCGAACCGGATTTAACAAAGGCAGCGGAAGATGAAAAAAAGTTCACCGTCCACCAATCCTAGCCCCCCTAGCCCGGCGGGCATCCTCTTTACGGTCCTCTGTGTTTTCGGCGCCCTGCTGGGTTTTTGGCTTTTTTGGTCCGATCTAAACCGGGTTCTCGCCGAGCGCTCCGAACAGCCCGTGGGAAGGGTAACCTACAAGCGCCACACGGTACAGCGCCGCTTGGAAGACCGCCTTGTCTGGAGCCTCCTTCCCGCAGAATCCCCGGTGTACAACGGCGATCTGATCCGTACCGCCGAACTTTCTGACGCCACCATTACCTTTGTTTCCCAGGACAGGGTTACCCTTTCGGAAAACAGCCTCATCCATATTCAGTATAACGAAGAAACCCAGTCCTTTATTGAACTGTTTTCCGGGAATTTAAGCCTGTTTTCCGTGAGCGGCAAAATGGGGGTCCTTTGGAAGAACCAAAAACTGTTCCCCGATTCCGGGGGCAGCCTGGATGTCCGCCTGGTGAATGGGGGAGTGGAAACCCGGATTCGGGCCGGCCGGGCCGAATTGACCGGCGCGGCCGGCCTTCATACCCTGGAAGCCGGCCAGGGGGCGGCCCTTTCCGGGGAGGGCCCCGTGGAAGTTACTCCCGCCCTGATAGTTACCCGGCCCCTGCCCAACCAGGAGTTTAACGCCGGGACCGATCCGGAGCCCCTGGCCTTTGCCTGGACCGGCGCCGAACCTTCCGCCTCCCTGGTCCGCCTCGAAGTGGCCCGGAACCGGAATTTTTCCGATCCGGTCTACTCCGCCGGGAGCGACGCCAACGAAGCGGTGGTCCCCCTTTCGCCGGGAACCTGGTGGTGGCGGCTCTTTCAGGAGGAACCCCCTGGGGAAGCCCTTGAGGGCAGGCTGACCATTCTGCCCCCTCCCTTGCCGGCGGCGGAGGTTCCCCTGTCCCCTCCTGCCCTGCCCGCCGAGGCTGCCCCGCCTTCGCCTTCGTCTCCGCGGGTTTCGCCGTCCCTCCTGCCCGCTTCCCGCAACCTCTATCCTCCCGGGGACACCATCGTTGACGCCTATTATCTGCGATCAAGCAGCCGCATCATCTTTAGCTGGAATTCCGTGGCCGGGGCTAACGGATATATCTGGACCCTTAGAAGGGGGCTTTCGGTAAACCTGCATTTAGTTCGGGAACCCCGTTTTGTCTTTACCGATTTGCCCTCCCTGGATAACGGGATCTGGGACTGGCAGGTTGAGGCGGTGTTCCTGGATTCCGCCGGCGGGATCAGCCGGCACGGCCTAAGCGCCGAAAGCCGCTTTATTCTGGCGGTTCCCAAACCCCTGGCCCCCCAGGTTGACTCTCCGGGGATAATCTATGAACGATAAAAAATTATTTGGCCTGGGTTTCCTCCTCCTTTTTGCGGCCCTCCTTCCGGGGGCGGCGGCCCAGGAGGGGCCGGTTTTTCACCGCCTTACCTGGCAGCCCGTGGAGTACGCCTCCCAATACGAGGTGGTGGTGGAAATAGAGGTTTCCCCCAATCAATGGCTGGAACAGATCCGGAAAACCACCTTAACCGAAACCTTTGTTGACTGTATTCTGGTGGTGGGGCGGTACCGTTTTCGGGTGGCCGCCTTCGACTTGCTGGGCCGGCCCGGCTCCGCGGCGGAATGGATTTATTTTGAAGTGCGGCCCAGGGCGCCGGAGCCCGCCGCCTCCCCCTCCCCCGAAGTTTCCCCGGCCCCCGGGGGAGTTTCGGAAACCCGGATTCCGGCGGCCCCCGGCGGGCAGGAGGTCCCCCAAACCGCCGTTCCGTTTTTTGCCCCGGCGGCGCCCTCCCTGTGGGATATGGAAACCCTCTACGCCCCCCTGGCCGCCCTGCCCTTTAGTGATTTTAACGAAATCTACTTTACCGGCCCCTTTCAGCCCGCCGGTTTTTCCCTTTCCCTCGCCCTGTATCCCGCCAGGACTCCCTCCGCCTGGGGAATCGGCCTTGAGTCCTTCTGGAATTTTTTGGCCGCCGAGGGACGCCAAGCCTCCCGGTACACCCACCTAACCGGGGCCCACCTCTTTGCGGCCCGGCGGCTGCGGTTTGGCGGCAATCTAACCCTTCATATCCGGCTTGGCGGCGGTATGACCTACCTCTCTTCCCACTTTGATTTTAACAGCGGCCAGACCACCCTCGACCAGGGGGCCTGGAACCCTTCGGCCGGCTTTAGCCTTTCCCTTCAGGGCGGACTAAACCCCTTCCTGGTTGCGGGGCTGGGCTACCATCACATCTTTTCTCCGGATAACATGATGCTGAACTTTCTCCGCCCCCTCTTTGGCCTGGGGTGGCGGCTGGATTAACCGG
>JAISRN010000182.1 GCA_031273605.1 Spirochaetales bacterium
AGGAATCCGCCCAGGACTACCGTTACTTTCCCGAACCGGACCTGCCGCCCTTTGCCCCTTCCCCGGAATTCCTCTCCGCCCGGCGGGAAAGCATGGCGGAACTGCCGGGGGCCCGGAAGGCCCGGATGAAGGCCCGGTACGGCTTAAACGAAACTCAAGCCGCCTTTATCTGCGATGACAAGGCCGGGGCGGATTTTTTTGAAGCCGCCGCCGCCCTAGGCGCCCCTCCCCAGGCTCTTTTCAACTGGCTTTCCACGGAAGTACAAAGGCATTTCAATAAAAATAATCTGCGCCCCGGGGACCCTCCCCTAACCCCCCGCCGCCTGGCCTCCCTGGTGGACCTGGTGGAAAAGGGCCGGGTCCCCCCTTCCCTGGCCAAGCAGATTCTGGAACAGGTTTTTCAAACCGGCCGGGACCCGGAGGACATTGTGGCCGAACAAAGCCTGGAACCGGTGGAAGACCGGGAGGTACTGGAAAAACTCATAAAGGAAATCTTCGCCGCCCACCCCAAGGTGGCCGAAGCCCTTAAAAACGGGGACAGCCGGCAGGCCGGGTTCGTCATGGGCCGGGTGATGAAGGCCACCGGCGGCCGGGCCCATCCCCAACTGGCCCAGGAAATTATCCGGGAGCTCTCCCTAAAACCCTAGGCTCCCGCCAAATTAAGGAAAGCAGCACGATGAAGCTAAAGAGAACCCGCCCCTGCGGCGGCTTGCGAGAAACCGACATAGGCAGCCCGGTCGTTTTAAGCGGCTGGGTAGAGAACTACCGGGACCACGGCGGAGTGGCCTTTATCGATCTCCGGGACCGCTGGGGCCTGGTGCAGACGGTATTTTATCCCGATCTGGCCGGGGAGGGGCATAAACTGGCCCACACCCTGCGCAGCGAAGACGTGATCTCCGTGGCCGGCCGGGTACACCGCCGGCCCTCCGGCATGGAAAATCCCAAGCTCCCCACCGGGGAAATCGAAGTGTACGTGGAAGAGCTGGAACTTCTCAACCGCTCCCAGACCCCCCCCTTCAGCCGCTATCATTCCGAGGAGGTAAACCCGGAAACCCGGCTAAAGCACCGCTACCTGGACCTTAGGGGAGAGCGGCTCCATCAGAATCTTTGTACGCGCAGCCGGATTGTTAAGGTTATCCGGGATTACTTTGGGGAACATGACTTTGTGGATATAGAAACTCCCATCTTAGGCCGCTCCACCCCGGAGGGCGCCCGGGATTACCTGGTGCCCAGCCGGGTTAATCCGGGGCGGTTTTACGCCCTGCCCCAGTCGCCCCAGCTTTACAAGCAGGCCTTAATGATTGCCGGCTTTGAGCGCTACATTCAGATTGCCCGGTGCTTCCGGGACGAGGACCTCCGGGCCAACCGGCAGCCGGAGTTTACCCAGGTGGATGTGGAAATGTCCTTTGTGGATCAGGAAGACGTGATAAACCTTACCGAGGGTCTCTTTGTGCGGATCTTTAACGAGGCCCTGGGGCTTCCCCTGGCCGCGCCCTTTGCCCGGATAAGCTACGACGAGGCCATGCTGAAATACGGCAAGGATTCCCCGGACCTCCGGTTTGATCTTGAGATTAAGGACCTAAGCGATATTTTTGCCCAAAGCTCCTTTGGGGTTTTTAAGGCCGCGATGGAACAGGGGGGCTGCGTGCGGGGCATTAACCTGCGGGGCGCCGGGGAACAGTTGAGCCGCAAGGACTTAGACGACATGACTCCCTTTGTTAAACAGTTTAAGGGGAAGGGGGCGGCCTGGATCAGGATGACCCCGGAGGGGCCCCAGTCTCCCATCGTTAAGTACTTCTCCCCGGAGGAGGGGGCGGAACTTTACCGGCGGATGGACGCCAAAGCCGGGGATGTTTTGATCTTCCTGGCGGATAAAACGGAGGTGGTTTGTCAGTGCCTGGGGGAACTGCGGCTTTTTTTCGGCAAAAGGCTAAAGCTCTACGGGTCCGGTTCCTTTTCCTTCGCGTGGGTGGTGGACTTTCCCCTCTTTACCCGGGACCCCCGGACGGGCAGGCCCACCCCCACCCATCACCCCTTTACCGCCCCCCATGGCGAAGACCGGGAAAAACTGAAAACCGGGGATTACTATTCCCTGCGCAGCCAGGCCTACGACATTGTGCTGAACGGCTGCGAGGCCGGGGGGGGAAGCATCCGGATTCACGACCCCCAGGTGCAGGGGGAAATATTTTCTATCATCGGCATCGATCAAGCCGAGGCGGCGGAAAAATTCGGTTTTCTCCTGGAGGCCCTTAGGTTTGGCGCGCCCCCCCACGGGGGCATTGCCCTGGGGCTGGACCGGCTCATCATGCTCCTCCTGGGAGAGGAGAGCATTCAAAACGTCATTGCCTTTCCTAAAACCCAGCGGGCCTCCTGCCTGATGACCGACTGTCCCAATACCGTGGATGAGGAGCAGTTGGAGGAACTAAAGATCGCCCTTACCCTCCCTGAAACCCAGGGGGAGCCTTCGATCCGGGGGGCCTCAAATGAACAATGAGGGACAGACTCAGGCCCAGGAGTACTGGAACGAAAAAGAAAGCCTCTACGGGGGCAGGACCGAATACCGGGCCTTTGTCCGGCTCCTGGGCAGCGCCCCCGGAGGGGGTTCGGAACGGGCGGGGCTCTTGTTTGTTATCGGCGGGAAGGTTATTTTTGAGGATTTTGAACGGGAGCGGGGATTTTGGGACATCCTAACCTCCGGGAAGAATCGGGCGCCCTATCAAAAAACCCTCCTGGAATTGAAAATAGAAGAAATACAATCCATCGTTCTGGTCAGCCAGAGCCAGGCCAAGGCCAGGATCAGCGGCAGACTCCCCGCCTGCCGTCCCGTATCGGGGCCGGAAAAGATCTTTTCGGTGATTATCCATGAGGTAAACATGGAAGGAGGAACCGCCTGGTACTTTGAGATCCTCAGTACCCAGGGCTTAAAAGCCTTTCTGGAGGCCCGGAAGAAGGACCCCCCGGAGGAAACCCCCCCGGCCTAGTGTTCTGTCTTACACAGAAGCAGGAATAACCACGGACGACACAGACAGACACGGACAAAGAAAAGGAGTAGATGGACCTCCCCGCCTATCCACTAACCACTAATCCCTAACCACTTTTTTCCGTCTGTGTGGTCGACTTTTTCCCTCTTTGGGGGAAAAAGTGAGGTCCGTGGT
>JAISRN010000207.1 GCA_031273605.1 Spirochaetales bacterium
CACGGACTTTTTGCTCGAGGTCCAATCTGTCATCTGTGAGGTCAGTGGTTATTATGTCCACGGAGGACCCCGGATTTTTATTCGCGGCGGGGTTGGTTGATTAATTCCCGTCCATGGACCTGTCCGTGGCGTCAGTGTGGTCCGTGGTTAAAAATTCCTATGCGTTTATCCTGGCCGACTAGGCCCCGTGGCAGTGCTTATACTTTTTGCCGCTGCCGCAGGGGCAGGGGTCGTTGCGGCCCACCTTGGGCTGGGTTCGCACCACCGTGGCCGTCTGGGGCCGGGCCGCCGCCATTTCGCCCCCCCCGGAGCGGCCGCCGAAGCCCAAAGGCGAGGCGTGGCTGGAAGAAAAATGAACCGGCCCCCGGAGCCCCCTGTCGGTCCGTTGAATCCTCACCTTAAGAATTTTCCGGGCAATGTTGTACTTGATATTGGCAATGAGTTTGTCAAAAATTTCAAACCCCTCCAGTTTGTATTCCAGCAGGGGATTCTTTTGGCCGTAACTCCGCAGATAAACCGCCTCCCGGAGGGATTCCAGATCCTCCAGGTGTTCCTGCCACCTTTGGTCGATGTTGCGGAGGTATTCAAACCGGATCAACTGGTTTAAGTTGGCAGCCCCGGCCTGCTCCTTCTTTTGGGAAAGGTCTCCCGCCAGGTCCGCAAGGATTCGGCTGCGAATCTCCTCCGAGGGGGCCTCGTTTAATTCTTCCCTGGTCAGGGCCGGGGTGTAGAAAAATTCCCGGTGGAGGGTTTCCAAAAGGTAGACCACCGCCTCATCCCGGTTTTGATTCCTCCGGCGGCGGAATTCGGGAAAAATGTTGTCCACCATCTCTTCGGCGGCGCTTAAAACCCGGAGGCACAGGTCCTCTTCCTCTAAAATGGAATCCCGCTGGGAGTAGATAAACCGCCGCTGCTCATTAAGAACATCGTCATATTCCAGCAGGTGCTTGCGGATTTCAAAGTTCCGCTCCTCCACCCGGTTCTGGGCCCGTTCAATGGCCTTGTTAATCCAGGGATGAAAGAGGGGCTCCCCGGAGGCCATGCCCACCTTGGCCATCATGTTTTTTAAATTCTCCCTGGCAAAGAGGCGCATCAATTCATCATCCAGGGAAAGGAAGAAGCGGGAAACCCCGGGATCGCCCTGCCGGCCGGACCTGCCCCTAAGCTGGTTGTCAATCCGCCGGGATTCGTGGCGCTCCGTTCCCAGGATGTAAAGCCCCCCCGCCGCTTTCACCTCCTCGTAATTCTTAAGCCAATTCTTGTACTCCTCGTCATAAACCCGGCGGTACTCCTCTATGGTGGCCCCGGTACCGGCCTTTTTCCGGGCCCGGAACTCGGGGCTGCCCCCCAGCTTAATGTCGGTACCCCGGCCGGCCATATTGGTGGCGATGGTAACCGCCCCTTTGGCCCCGGCCTCGGCAATGATTAAAGCCTCCCGGGAGTGGTTTTTAGCGTTGAGCACCTCATGGCGGATTCCCCGGCGGGTAAGCATCTTGGAGAGAAGTTCGGATTTTTCGATGGAAACGGTGCCCACCAGGATGGGCTGTCCCTTTTCCCGGGCCGAGGCAATCTCATCGCAGATAGCCTGGTATTTAAATTCCTCGTTTAAAAAAATCACGTCGTCTTCGTCTTTGCGGATCAGCGGGCGGTTTGTGGGAATCACCACCACATCCAGGCCGTAAATGCTGGTAAACTCCCTGGCCTCGGTGTCCGCGGTTCCCGTCATTCCGGAAATCTTTTCGTACATCCTAAAAAAATTCTGAAAGGTAATGGTGGCCAGGGTCCGGTTCCGGTTGGCCACCTTAATATTTTCCTTGGCTTCAATGGCCTGGTGGAGCCCCTCGGAGTACCGGCGGCCGTGGAGAATTCGTCCGGTAAACTCATCCACAATCTGTACCTGCCCTTCGGTTACCACGTAGTCCACATCCTTGTGAAAAAGCCGGTGGGCCTTCAGGGCCTGGGTAAAGTAGTGGATAAACTCAAAATTGTCGTCCGTAAAAAGGGAGTCCTCGATAACCCGGTTTTTAAGAAGGATCTCCTCGATGTGATTCATCCCCTCCTCGGTAAAGGAAATTCGCTTCGATTTTTCATCGATCTTGAAATCCCCTTTAAGTTCCTCCTCGGGATACTCCCCGGTTTTGGGATCCTTTTCACATTCGGTTAAAAGGTGAACCAGGCTGTTCACCCGGTTAAAGTGGGCCGTATCGTCCTCCGCCTGGCCGGAAATGATTAAGGGGGTGCGGGCCTCGTCAATCAGGATCGAATCAATTTCGTCAATGATGCAGTAGTGATGATTTTTTTGAACCTTCCCTTCCAGGCTCCAGCGCATGTTATCCCGCAGGTAATCAAAGCCGAATTCGTTGTTGGTTCCGTAAGTGATGTCCCGGGAATAGGCCTCCATGCGGGCGTCGTTATCCATGTTGGCGACGATCACCCCTACGCTTACCCCCAGGAGGGCGTAAACCGGCCCCATCCATCCGGCGTCCCGTTCCGCCAGGTAATCATTAACCGTTACCACGTGCACCCCCTTTCCTTCCAGGCTGTTTAGGTAGGCCGCGGTTACCGACGACAGGGTTTTGCCTTCCCCGGTTTTCATTTCCATAATTTTGCCCTGGTGAAGAACTATCCCCCCCAGAAGCTGCACGTCGTAATGCCTCTCCCCCAGGGCGCGCCGGGCGGCTTCCCGGACCAGGGCAAAGGCTTCGGGCAGAATATCATCCAGGGTTTCCCCCTGGACGAGCCTTTCTTTAAGGGCCTGGGTCTGCCGGGGAAAATCTTCGTCCCCAAAGCCCGCGGCCCAGTCTTCTTTTTCATTTATCTTTTTAAGAATGGGATTAAGCAGTTTAAGGTCCCGGTCATGCTGGGAGCCAAAGAGAAATTTTAAGAAACTCTTAGCCATGTTTATTCCTCGTTTGTTTTAAATATAGCATTTATTGAAGGCCGGGGCAATCCTTGGCTTCTGGACAAAAGAGGCTTTATGGGGGTACTATTAAACTATGAGTTCTCACAAGCTCCGGGCGGTCAAGCCCCTGTTTTGGTTTTTTATGGGGAGCCTCTCCGCCGGTTTTCTTCCCGCCGGCTGCGCCAAGGCCGCGCCGGTTTTGGAAAAGCAAACCCTCTTTTACTTATCCTACGGAAAGATGGAAGATCAACTGGATGCCTACCACGAAGAAGGCCGGCAGTCCCTCTTTAAGGACCGGCTTCTCATGCGGGACGGCCTTTTCTACCTCTCCAACAGCGCCTCCTCCAAAATTATGATCTTTAATTCCTACGGGGACATTATTAACCTCTACTTTAACCGGGAGGTTAACCCCGATCCGGTGCTGCTGCGGGCGGCCTCCGGGGGCGCCACCCGCCGGCTGTACGAGTATCCCTTTCGGGATCTGGGGGAGATCGCCCTTTCCCCGGATAAGCTCCTCCTGGCGGACGACCGGGTTGCGGAGGATCGGATGGAGTATGATCCCCAACTGGGGGCCATGTTTAACCGGATTGTCCTCCAGTTTGACGGGGAGGGAAATTTTATCGACTACCTGGGGCAGGAAGGTCCCGGGGGAACCCCCTTTCCCTACATTGATAAACTCCGGGTTACCGGCGAAAAGGAACTGGTGGTTTTTACCAAGAATCCTTCGGGGTGGAAGGTTTTCTGGTTTTCCCCCCAGGGAAAGCCCCTCTACACCGCCGAAATTGCCAACGAGAATCTTCCCGTTAGTTCCGACCGGGTCAGGGACTATGGCTTTGCGGTTTTAGAAACCCTGGACTCAAGCCTTTCCTCCGGCCGGCTCTACCTCAAAATTGACTCCTACCTTGATTACGATAAAATACCCAACACGGACCGCCGGGGGATCGAGTTCTTCTCCTCCCAACTCTGGACTCTGGACGCCCCGGAGGGCCGCTATCTTTCGGGGGTGGAAATTCCCGGCTATGCCGTTTCCGATCCCCAAGGGACCGGCGGCGAGGCGGCTCTGGTCTATGAGTTTATCGGAACGGCAAAGGAGGATTACTGTTTTTTCATCTGCCTTGCCGGGGGCAACCGTTACAACCTCATGGTTATGGACGCTCTGGGCAGGGTGCTCATCCGGCGGGACATCAGCCTGGGGGAGGGCAAGCTCATGTTTAAGGAATTTCAGGTTTCCTCCGGGGGGATTCTCTCGGCCCTCATCGGCTGGGAAGACCGGGCGGAAGTGGCTTGGTGGCGGGTGGATGAATTGGGAAACTGGGAGGGCTAGGTGAAGCTCCTAAGCTGCGCCGAAAGCGCCCGGATCGACCGGGAAGGGCTCCTCCGTTTTGCCCTAAACCAGGACGCCCTGATTGAACAGGCGGGGCTGCGCCTTTGGGAGGCCTTTCTCAGGGCGCGCCGCCGGACCTCCCCCCCCGGCGGAGGGGGGCGGCTGGTTTTTCTGGCCGGGCCGGGAAACAACGGTCGGGACGCCCAGGTTATGGCCCGGCTGGCCCGGGCCGCCGGGGGCTTTCAACCGGCGGTGATCTTCTCCGCCCCGGCGGCCCGGGGGGCGGCGGAGCCCTGGCTGAGGGCCTGGGGGGTTCCCGGCCTTTTGCCGGAGGAAGAACCGGAGGAGGTCCGGGCCCTCCTGGGGGGGGCGGACTACATTATTGACGGCCTCTGCGGAACCGGCTTAACGGGCCCCCTCCGCGCCCCGGAGGCCCGGTTGGTCGCCCAGGCCAACGCCTCCCCGGCGGTCCGGCTGGCCCTGGATCTGCCCTCCGGGGCCAGGGATGACTTTTGCCCGGGGGACCCGGTTTTTCAGGGGCGCTGGACCCTCACCATAGCCCTGCCCAAAACCTGCCTTTACCTTCCCGCCCTGCGTCCCGCGGCGGGGCGGATCATCCTGGTTCCCCTGGCCTTCCCCCCGGCCCTGCTGGAGGACCCCGGTCTTCCCGGCCGGCGGCTCGACTGGTCCGAAGCCCGAACCCTCATCCCCGGGATTCCCCCGGAGGCCCACAAGTACCGCCGGGGCCACTGCGCCGTTTTCGCCGGCCTGCCCCGGCAGGGCGGGGCCCTGGGGGCGGGAATTCTGGCGGCCCGGGGGGCGGCCGCCGGGCCGGCGGGGCTGGTGAGCCTCTACCTTCCGGATGATCAGCCCGGGGGGGGATTTGAAGCCGCCGCGGCGGGGATAAGCGCCGGCGCTCCGGAGCTCCTGGTCAAGCCCGAATCCGCCGGGTTCCCCCTTCCCCCCACGGTCAAGAGCCTGGTGGCGGGCCCCGGATGGGGCGGGGCAGGGGAGGGCCGGGCCGCCCAACTCCGGGCCCTCTTTGATTCCGGGCTGCCGGGGGTACTGGACGCCGACGGGCTTAGGGTGTTTGCCGGAGCGCCGGAACTCCACCCGCCCCGGGATCGCTGGGTTTTTACCCCCCACTCCGGGG
>JAISRN010000107.1 GCA_031273605.1 Spirochaetales bacterium
AGATAACTCTCATTCTTATAAAGCAAATCCCCCATTTCTGTGTTCTCCTTCATCTAATTATCGGATTTTCGTGTCTTTTGTGTATTTAGTGGTTAAATATGGTTAAATCTGGACAAAGGGGCAAGAAAGGTTTTTAATGAGGGTATGTTTAAGCCCTCCGGCCAAAGAACGAAAAATCCTCTGGTTTTGCTTTTTGTCGCTGTTGCGGGGGCCCTGCTGAATATGCTGATCTACCATTTTTTACGGAACCGGCTGGGCGTTCCCCTGTTTCTGGACACGGCGCTGACCATGACCGTTACCTTTTACGGAGGGGTGTTCTGGGGCGCCCTGACCGGGGGGCTGACCAATCTGATTCAGCAAAGCCTCCCTTTCCACGGCTGGCCTCCCTATCTGTACGCCCTCTGCAATATAGCGGTGGCCCTGGGGACCGCCCTCTTTATCCGCTGGTTTCCCCGGGAGCTGGGTATTGACGGTGCGGAAAAACCGCTTCCCAAAAGCCTCTGGCTCCAGGACCTGATGGGAAGGGCTATTGTGCTTGTCCTTTTATCCTTTGCCCTCTGCCTGGCGATAAGCATTCTCGGGGGCCTTTGCGCGGTCATTATTGATAGTTTTAACCCATCACTCCTTCCTGATTCCACATCCCCGGAACTGAATTTCAGGCCCGCCCTGATACGAAGAAATCTTTCGGCGGTCATCGTGGAGATTGGTTCCCGTATTCCGGTGAACCTGCTTGACCGGCTGATCTCGTCTTTTGCCGGGTACGGGCTGGCGGCGCTGCTGGCCTGGGGAGAAAGGAAAACGGGGAAACCCATAACCGCGGACAAAGAGAAAGAATTTTCTTCATGAGTTAGGTAGTTCCGGGATTTGTCCGTGTTCCTGTCTGTGAGGTCCATGTCGTCCGTGGTTTTTCTTCCTCCGGGTCATTCCTAAGATGGAAGAACTGTGCGACGGGGTTTATTGCCAAAAGGGAGTTTTCGTTTTATGATGAGTCATTCTCGATGAAAAACGCATAAGGAAAACCTATGAAGATCCTCAATATGGGTTCGTTAAATATCGATCATGTTTATCAGGTGGAGCATTTTGTCCGGCCCGGAGAAACCCTGGGGTCCCAGGGGTATCAGCGGTTTTGCGGAGGCAAGGGCTTAAACCAGTCCATTGCCTTGGCCCTCGCGGGGGCTAAGGTGTTCCATGCGGGCAAGATTGGGGCCGACGGGCTTTTCCTCAAGGAGCGGCTGGCCAAAGCCGGGGTGGATACCACCTGGGTTCTCCAGCAGGGGAGCCCCACGGGACATGCGGTGATTCAGGTGACTCCCCAGGGGGAAAACGCCATCCTGCTTTTCCCCGGGGCCAACCATAGCTGGACCCCCCAGGAGATTAACCGGATCATCGGGAATTTTATGGTGGGGGACATTCTGCTTCTGCAAAATGAGATTAACGGCTTGGGGGAAATCATCGAACAGGCGGCGGCCCGGAACCTCCTCATCGCCCTAAATCCCTCCCCCCTGGACCGGAACCTCCTGTCCCTGCCCCTGGAAAAAGTGGGAATCCTCATCCTGAACGAGGTGGAAGGCGAGGGGCTTACCGGGGAGATCGAACCTTCCGGCATCCTGGGGGTTCTGCGGGAACGGTTTCCTAAAAGCCAAATCGTGCTAACCCTGGGGGCCGGGGGGGTGATGTACTCCGGGGAACAGGGCATCCTGGCCAAGGCGGCTAAAAAGGCGCAGGCCATAGACACCACCGCCGCGGGGGATACCTTTACCGGTTACTTCCTGGCCGCCCTGGCCATGGGCAAGGCCCCGGATGAGGCCCTGGACGAGGCCATCCTCGCGGCGGCCATCGCCGTTACCCGCCCCGGAGCGGCGGACTCCATTCCCCGGCGGGAGGAACTGGAGCAGGGCTTTAAGCAAATGACCTAAAGGGCCGCCCGGAGGACCGCCGCCTCCTCCTCCTTCCCCGCCCCGTGGGGGATAAAGGGGCCGCCGGTGAGAAGCTCGTAGGCCTGGAGGTAGCGCCGGGCGGTTTCAATCCATACCTCCGGGGGAATAAAAGGAACCGGGCCGTTGCCCATGAAGCCCGCTTCCATGAGCCAGCGGCGCAGGTACTCCTTATCGATGCCCTGGGGGGGCCGGGAGGCTTCAAAGAGGCCGGGGTAGGAATCGGCAAACCAGAACCGGCTGGAATCCGGGGTATGAATTTCGTCCGCCAGGATCAACTCCCCCTGGTACAGGCCAAACTCATACTTGGTGTCCGCCAAGAGAAGGTTCCGGGGAGCCAGTTCCCGGGTTCCCCGTTCAAAAAGGGCCAGGGCCGCCCTTTCCACCTGGGCCCAGACTTTCCCTTCTACCAGACCTGTCCGGAGAATTTCCTCCACCGAAAGGGGCCGGTCGTGCCCCTGATCTTCCTTGGTTGAGGGGGTTATCAAGGGCTGGGGTAGTTTTTGATTTTCCTTGAGGCCCGGGGGAAGCCTAAGCCCGGAAATCTCCCGCCCCGCCTCATAATCCCGCCACGCGGAGCCGCTCAGGTAGCCCCTAACCACCACTTCCACCGGCAGCACCCGGCAGCGCCGAACCCGGACGGTCCGGGGGGAAAGGGATTCGAGGATGTGGTTGGGAAGGATGTCCCCGGTTAGGGCAAACCAATGCAGGCTTAGGGTATTGAGGATCTCCCCCTTAAAGGGCAGTTCCCCCAAAACCCGGTCAAAGGCGGAGATTCGGTCGGTGGTAGAAATAATAAGCTCACCGGGCAGGCGGATAATGTCCCGAACCTTGCCCCGGACCCAGTCCGTTCCCGGGGGAAGGCCGGCGGCCTCGAAACCTCCAAAGGTTCGGCCCAACTCCCCGGCAATTTCTTCGCCGGTCAGCACAACTCGTCCCGGCGGGTGATGATCCGGGAGATAAGCCCGTATTCCAGGGATTCCTCCGCCGAAAGCCAGTAATCCCGGTCCGTATCCTTTTCGATCCGGTCCAGGGCTATCCCGGTTTCCCCGGCAATGATCCGGTTAATCCGGGATCGGCATTTTTCCATTTCCTTGGCGTGAATCTCAATGTCCGTAGCCACTCCCCGGAGGAGGCCCGCCCAGGGTTGGTGAATCAGGTAGTGAGAATTGGGCAGCCCCACCCGGTGATCCCGGGGAACCGCCAAAAGAATGAGGGCGGCTACGGAGGCCACCAGGCCCATGCCCACCTCGTACACCTCAGGTTTGACAAACCGGATCATGTCGAAAATGGCAAAGCCCGCGTCCACGTCTCCTCCGGGGGAATCGATAAATATCCGGATAGGTTCATCGTTTTCCGCCTCCATGAGCAGAAGCTGTTTTATCACCTTCTCCGCCAGTTCCTTATTCACCTCCCCGGAGAGAAGGATGGTCCGGGTTTTTAAGAACCGGCCGTTGATCTCCTCCTTATCCGGCGGCGGAGATTTTTGTTCCTCCTCATCCGCCAGGACGGGGACTCTCCCGGGGCCGGGATTTGTCTCTGAAATCCTTTTATAGTTAGCTGCCTTATTCATTATCCACTCCTTGATGCGCTGTGGCCGTAAAAATAGTCCGCAATGCCAGACGGTTCACTATAGCCTATCCGGGGGAAAAAGAGAAGGGGTTTTTCCTGCCTCTTTAGGCTATTCAAGTGTCTACTTTTTAATACAGTTGAGCTTGATTTATGATAACATCAAAACCGTCAATTTGCCGGGAAATTATTTTTTTTGCCTGCGGATTTTGTTCGGTGTATTCTCCGATTTTCGTTCCAATAAATTTTTCATTTTATGCAGTTCCCCTTGGCCGCAGATTAAAATGCCAATTATAATTTTTTTATCGATAAAAATACATTTTTAATTTTTTTTTATTTTTTTTGCCCACAGGGGCCAGCGGCTTGACTGCCCGAAAAAAAATAAGTATATTACTAATAAGCTAATTCAACGTCGGCGCAGCGTTGGGATTATCGGACTTCTTAAGGGATTCTGCTCACGTCAATTTAATCCAACTATAAAAATTTAAAACCAAAAAAACCATTCCCGCCGCCTACTCAACCGGCGGAGAATCACAGTACCGGAGGTATGCCATGAAGATAGGAAAAAAACTTGTGATCATGATTATAGCCCTTACCCTTTTGGGAACCGGCGTTTTGCTGGGAACTATCCTAAGGAGTTCTCAGAAACAAATTGTCCTGCTCACTAATAATGAAGTGTCAAATTTGATGGATAACGAAGCCAGCCAGGTTAGGATATGGCTGGAAGTGTATTTGGACGCCGTAAGAACCATGGCCCAGTCGATGGAAATCTATGAGCGGATAGAACCTTCCCAGCGGCGCTTTTTTTACAATTTGCTGCTTGAACAACTGGCTGAGGCAAACCCGGAAATAGCGGGGTCCTGGACCTGCTGGGAGCCTAACGCCCTGGACGGCATGGATCTTCAGTATGCCAACACTCCGGGAACGGATTCAACGGGAAGGTTTATTTCCTTTTGGTCCCGAACGAGGGAGGGAGTCAAGCTGGACAGGCTTGTGGATTATGATGTGAAGGGTCCCGGTGATTTTTATCTTTTGCCCCTGAAAAGCGGAAACGAAACCATCGTCGATCCTTACTATTATCCGGTTGACGGAACCGAAACTTTAATCACTTCCCTGGCGGTTCCTATCAAAAAGAACGGCCGGTGCATCGGCGTTGTAGGCATTGACCTTGCCCTGTCTAAACTTCAAACCGCCATTGAAACCATCAAGCCCTATGAAGGCAGCCTCTCCGCCATTTTTAGCAACGCGGGAATTGTGGCGGCCCATTTTGACGCTTCCCGGATAGGGAAATCCATGAGCATCACCGAAACTGATTTGGGGGGCGTTTATTTGCCCGAATTTGTTAACGCGGTCAAAAATGGTTCCGACTACACTTTTACAAACACCGTCAACAGCGGCGGTCAAAAAACCCGGTATGGGATTACCGTGGTTCCCCTTTCCGTGGGAAACACCACTACCCCCTGGGCTATAGCGATAGCGGTTCCGGAAAAGATCGTCAACGCGCCGTTAATGAGGATGATCCGTTTAAGCCTTATCATAAGCGGAGTAATGCTTTTGATTATAGCCGCCGTGTCCTTTCTGATTGCCCGTTCCATCAGCAATCCCCTCAAGTACATGATGCAAATATTCACCGGCATTGGCGAGGGGGATTTAACCAAACAATTGGATATTCACCGCAAAGACGAAATAGGGGATATGGCCCGGGCTTTTAACGGAACCCTGGAGAAGATCAAAAACCTCGTGGGGACCATAAAAAATCAGTCCGCCAGGCTTTTCGATATAGGAAGCGAGCTTTCCACCAACATGACCGAAACCGCCGCGGCAATTAACGAAATCACCGCCCACATCCAAAGCATCAAGGGCCGGGTGATCGACCAGTCCGCCGGGGTTACCGAAACCAACTTCACCATGGAGCAGATCACCTTCAATATTAATAAACTGGGGGGCTCCGTGGACCGCCAGAACGCCAGCGTCGCCCAATCCTCCTCGGCCATTGAGGAGATGCTTGCCAGCATCCGGTCGGTTTCCCAAACCCTGGTCAAGAATGCCGCCAATGTCAAAGGGCTGATTGAAGCATCCGATGTGGGACGCACGGGTTTGCAGGAAGTAGCGGTGGACATTCAGGAGATAGCCAGGGAATCCGAGGGGCTTTTGGAAATCAACGGGGTAATGGAAAATATCGCAAGCCAGACCAATTTGCTTTCCATGAACGCCGCCATTGAAGCGGCCCACGCCGGAGAGGCGGGAAAGGGCTTTGCCGTGGTGGCCGATGAAATACGCAAACTGGCCGAGAATTCCGGGGAGCAGTCAAAAACCATTTCCAAGGTGCTGAAAAAAATAAAGGACTCCATCGACAAAATTACCAAATCAACCGGCAGCGTACTCAACAAGTTTGAAGCCATTGACAGCGGGGTTAAGACCGTATCGGATCAGGAAGAGAATATCCGAAACGCCATGGAGGAACAGAACGAGGGAAGCAAG
>JAISRN010000168.1 GCA_031273605.1 Spirochaetales bacterium
TTATTTCCCTTTCCGGCTTTTATCCATGTATAATGAAAATTAAATCAAAAAGTTGACAAAAAGAAGGGGCGGCTTATTCTCAAGGGGAGTCTGAAACCCCGAAGAAAGGAGGGTGAAGGGTGGGCAGAATTCACCATTTTTCTTCCTCTTCCCTTTCCCTTCTTCGACTTTTTCGACTTAGCGGTTCCTTTTCTTCATAAGTTGGGTTTTCCGGGATTAGTCCGTGGTTGTTTTTAATCAGTGGTTAGGCTAATTGCCGGGGGGCGGCTTGTCCTTTTTGCCGGGGGGAAGAAAAACGGCCTTGGTAATGGGGTTCCCCTTTTGCCGGATTTTTAAAACCGCCTTTTCCGCCTGCTTTTTCCGCTCAAAGGGGTCTTCAAAAAGCTCCCCCTGCCCGCCGGAATCCTCATCAACAACCTTGCTAAAGCCCAGGCCCAAAAGCCTCACCGGGCTCTTGCCGTCCCAGCGCTTTTCCAGCAGGGCCCGGCCGTATTGGAAAAGCTCCTCCGCGGAAACCACATAGTGGCCCAGACTCTGTTGGGCGTCGGTGGTGGTGAAATCCGAAAGCCGCAGCTTAAGGGTAACGGTGCCGGACTTTAATTTTTCTTTCATCATCCGGAACATCACCTGGTGGGCTAATTCGAGGATGGTATTCTCCAGAACTTCCCGAAGGACAACGTCTTTTTCAAAGGTGGTTTCATGGCTCAAAGACCGGGATCGGACTTCGAGATTAATGATTCCCGGATCGATTCCCCGGACAATCCGGTAAAGATAAGCGCCCCCGGCATGGCCAAACTGGCTTTCTAAATCCACAAGCTCCCGGGCGCGCAGCTCAGGGATGGTGTAAATATTAAAATCCCTTAGCCGGTTTAGGGTTTTTTTCCCCACCCCCCAAAGGTCCGCAAGTTCCAGGCGGTCCAAAAAAGCCGTCTCCTGGCCCGGCGCCACCAGGCAGAGGCCGTCGGGTTTATCAAAGTCGGAGGCGAGCTTGGCCAGGTAAGGATTAGCCGCGACGCCCACCGAAATAACCAGCCCGGTTTCTTCTAAAACCCGGTTTTTTAAGAGCCGCCCCGCCGCCTCATCGCCGCCAAAGAGCCGCTCGGTACCGGACATATCCAAAAAAGCCTCGTCTACCGAAACCTGATGAACCTGGGGGCTGAAACTGTCCAGCAGGGTCATTACCTTTTGAGAAACCTCGTAATAACGCTTCATCCGGGGGAGAAGGAAAATTCCCCCGGGGCAAAGCCGGACCGCCTGAGCTATAGGCATGGCGGAGTGAACCCCGAAGGTTCTGGCCTCGTAGGAACAGGCGGAAACCACCCCCCGGCTTCCGGGGGCGGCGCCGATGATCACGGGCTTCCCCTTTAGTTCGGGATTATCCCTTTGTTCCACCGAGGCGTAAAAAGCGTCCAGGTCCACATGAAAAAACCGGGGACGGCTCATGGTTCCCCGCCGGTCCAAAGGGTCCGGGTTTGCCGGACCTGCAGCTCAAACAACCGGGCCCCCGGAGGCGCCGGGGTTTTAAAAAGAACCCCGGTTTGGGGGTCCCCGGCAAAGCTCAGGCTAAAGTTTCGCTCCGTTTCAAACCGTCCCCAAAAACGAGTCTCCCCCGGAAGGATCACCCGGATTTCCAGGGGCTGGGGGGGGTAAAGGCCGATATGAAAACTCACCTGCCCCCCGGCCCCTATGGTGTAGGGGAAGTTGGAATACAGTACCATGAGCCGTTCTTCCTGGGGAAACAGAAAAAAACGCACCAGGTCCGGCGGCGCTTCTCCCGGAGGGTTCTTAAAAGTCCAAAGCCACTCCCGCTGATCGAGAAAGGCGGTGGATTGGCTCTCGATCACCGGAGCCGGAGGCAGGAAGGGAAAGCTCCGTTCCATCTGTCGGCCCGTCCGGGGAAGGGTAAAGAGGGAACCGCCGTAGTCAAGTTCTCTTATGGCAAAGGGCGCCGGACTTTCAATAAAAAACCTCCGGGCCGCCCCTCCTTCCCCCCCCTGAACCGCCGGCCCATCCGGCAGGGGCGGTTCCTGGGAAGGCGGCGTTATTTCATCCCTGAGAAGGATCGGCTGAACCTCCCCGGGGGCAAAGGGGGGAGAATAAAGAAGAAAGATCCCCGAACTTAAGGCCGCGGCGCCGGACAGGGCTAAAAAGAGGTTTCTCACCAGCCGCTTTGACCGGGGCCGGGGAAAGAAAAGAGAGGAAAGGCGGAAAAGAAGGAGAATATAGGGCAGGGCGGCCAGGGCTAAAAAGGTATTGCCCGCCAGGGGGGACAGGAGGAAGAATCTCAAGGTCTCCGGGTGGCCGGAGCGGAAAGCCCCGGAAAGGAGGTACAGGGGCCAAAGGGCGGAAAGGAGAAAAAAAAGAACCTTCAAAAAACGGTTTCGCACCAGGCTAAAGAGGAGGACGAAGATCAAGGCCCACAGGACCGGATAAGCCAGGGAGAGTTTCCAGGCGGAAATCAGAAAAAAAATGCCCAAGAGAAAGATCAGCGCCATAGCGGTTTGGTAGGAGGGGCGGAAAACCCCCAGGGCGGAAACCCTGGACCGGTTCTCCGGTAAAAAATCTTCCCTCCGCCGGAACTGCCGGAAGCGCCGGGACCGCCGGGACCGGAAAAACAACCGGACCCGGAGGCTTAAAAAAAACAAAAACAGCGCCCCGGAAATTTTAAATAAGAAAAAACTTAAGGGGAACTTCCGCCAAAGAAAAGCGGCCTGCTTTAAGTTAAGGATGGCTTCTACCGTCAGGGTGGTGATAAACAAAAAAAGCAGGGCCTGGAGAAAAACCAGGGGAAAGAGAAACCAGTGGCGACCGGTTAAAAGGAGGTATCGCTTAAAACGCCGCCGGGCAAGAAAAGGGTAAAGCAGCATAAGGCTGGGGATCAGGATGAGAATCCCCATATACCAGGCTTCGGGGATGAGAAAAGTCCGGTTCTGCCATTGGATCATCTGAAAGTTGGTTTCCTGGGAGCGGGGAAAACCCTCCCCGTTATCTTCGATAAAAACGCTCAGGAAAAAGAAAAAACTGTGCAGCCAATCCCTATAGGGGTCCTCCGATGGGTTTTTTAATCCCCTCCCCGGCTGTCCCCAGGACCGGGCCGGGAGCGTCCTAAGGCCGATGGCGGAATACTCCCCGGCAAGAATTTTCTGCAGGGCCCCGGAATCCCCGGCCCCCCCGGAACCGAAAAAAAACTCCCCCGGCGCTATGGAATAAACCAGGTTGGTCCGGTCCAGATTCTCCGCCGTTTTTTCAATAAGCCAGCGGGGGCTTATGCTCCGCCTTTCCCCCCAGATCTCCACCGATAAAGGGCCGGGGTTATCCCCCAGGTCCAGGCACAAAAAAGCCGCCGGCTGCTCAGGAAAAAAGCCGGACAAAAAGTACTGCGTTCCCAGGGGATAGGCGGCGGAGTAGGGATTCTCCCCTCCCAGGGGACTGGTTTCCGCCCCCAGAAAAAGAATCTGCAAAGTTACCGGGGGAATCGAAGTTTTTAGCTCCCGGACCAGGGCCAGCGCCAGGGCCAGGTTCATGGCGCCCCCCCGGTTGGGGCCGTTATTTTCGGATTCCCCGGGGGTGAGGGGAAGGGTGATGATCAGGGTGTCGGCCCGGCGGCCGGGAATCTCCAGGGTGATGATCCGGGAAAAGGAATGATAACCCGGCGCTTCGTCAAAGGTTTCCTCCCTCAGGGTCCAGCGGGGGTCCCGGCAGTTGGCCATAATAAAATCCACCAGGGCTTTTTCTTCCGCCGAACCCTCCCGGCGGGGAAAGAGCTTGGATATCTCTTCCATATCTGATATAATATGATTAACATCAGTAGTAATGGGCAGCAATGCGGACAAAGAAACCGGCGATAAACAAATGAGAAGCATGATGATTTTAAGGGTTTTCATCCTAATAAACACAATAGGCGGGGCTTCCGCCTTTAGTCAAGGATGATCCCTTGAGAAAACTATGAAAAAAGAACCTCCCCTCGTGCTGCCCCTGATCAGCGGGCGTTCCAGCATCCGGTCCTTTTTGCCCCGCCCCCTGGAAAAAAAGCAGTTGGAAAGAATCCTAAGCGCCGGACGGCTGGCCCCTTCCGCCAAAAACCGGCAGCCCTGGCGTTTCGTGGTGATTCAGGGGGAAGAAAAAAAAGCCCTTTTGCAGCAGGCCGCCTATGGCCAGGAGCATGTGGGAAGCGCCGGGGCGGTGATTGGGGTATGTACCACCAATGTGGACTACAAGATGCCCAACGGGGAAATGGCCCATTTAATGGATTTAAGCATGGCCGCGGCTTTTATGATTATCCAAACCCAGGCGGAAGGGCTGGGAAGCTGCGTGGTAACCGGCTTTGATGAAGCCCTGGTCCGGGAGATCCTCACGGTTCCCTATTCCATGAAGGTTCTCATGCTCCTGGTCATCGGCTACCCCGACGGGGACAAACTCCCGGCCCTTCAGGAGCAGCGCAAGCCCCTCTCCCGGATCATTTCCTACGAGCACTGGTAGCCCAGTTCCCCGAGGCAGTCCCTGGCGGCGGTCCCTTCGTCCCAGGGAAGGGGCCCGTCGGCGTAAATAATAGAAGACTCATGCCCCTTTCCCAGCAGCAGGACCGTATCCCCCCGCCGGGCTAAGTGAAAAGCCTTGAGAATAGCCTCCTTCCGGGGGGGGATCAGAAAAAGGTCCTCCCCCTCCCGGCGGCCCGGCGCTCCGGCGGCCACTTCCTTTAAAATGGCCATCCCCTCCTCTCCCCGGGGGTCCTCGTCGGCTAAAATCAAAACATCGCAGAAACGGTCCGCCAGGGCGCCGAGCATGGGGCGCTTTTGCCGGTCCCGCTCCCCCGCGGAACCGAATACCGCAATAACCCTGCCTTCGGCGCTCCGGCGGATATCCGGCAAAAGCCGCTCAAAGGCGCCGGGGGTGTGGGCGTAATCCAGGATCACCCTCCAGGGCTGTCCCTGGGAAATCCTTTCCATCCTTCCCTGGACCCCCTTAAGGCGGGGCAGCAGGGGCAGAAACTCTTCCGGCCCCAGGGCGGTCAGGGCCCCCGCGGTAAGGAGGGCGGCCAGAGCATTTTCCACAAAAAAAGCGCCGGGAATATTGATCCGCCCCGTCAGGTTTCTCCCCCCCGCGGCAAGAGTAAAGTCCGAACCGGCGTCGTCGGAGCGGATATCCCGGCAGTAAAGATCCGCCGCCGGATCGGTGCGGCTATAAAGGGCCATGACCATCCCCGGATTAACCCGGCGGCCGGCCTCGTAAAAGGCCCTCCAGTGGGGATCGTCCCGGTTGATCACCCCAAAGGCCCCCTTTCCCCGGGCGGCTTTTTCAAACAGCCGGGTTTTGTCCCTAAGGTAGTTTTCAAAGCTATGGTGAAACTCCAGGTGCTCATGGCTTATATTGGTAAAAACCGCCCCGGTAAAATGCACGTCCCCAAGCCGCCCGGTGAGGGGAGAAAGGCCGTGGCTGGTGGTTTCTAATACCGCAAATTCTCCCCCCTGGGCCGCCCGGTGGAGAAACTTATGAACCTCCGGCGCTTCGGGGGTGGATTGGTGAAAGGGGTTTTTTTCGATGTCCTCCCCCAGGCCCACCGCGGCGGTGGAGAGGAATCCCGATTTAAAACCCTTCAACTGCAAAAGCTGGTGAATAAGGTAAACGGTGCTGGTTTTGCCGTCCGTGCCGGTTACGCCGGCCACCTTGAGGCTTAGGCTCGGATCATCGTAAAAGGCCGCCGCCAGGAGCGAAAGGGCCCGCCGGGGGTCCGGGGTCCGGATAAAGGCGGCCCGGGGGTCCGGGGGGGTCTCCGGGTTTGAGTAAAGCACCGCCGCCGCCCCCGCGGCCAGGGCCTGGGGAATAAACCGGTGGCCGTCGGTCTGCAGCCCCGGAAGGGCGGCAAAAAGGCTTCCCGGCCGGCAGAACCGGGAATCGTAGTGAATCCCCGTGATCTCCCGGTCGCCCCCGGTTTGCTGCAAAACCGGAATCCGGCCCAACAGGGCTGACAATTTTTTTTCCACAGGTTATTATAACCCATTCCGGGTAAAAGAAAACCCGGCGGGGAGAGTTATGCCGGGCTGGACTGTCCGGGTGGAGGATTCCTTTGCCGCCGCCCACTTTATTAAAGATTATCACGGCAAGTGCGAGAGGCTCCACGGCCATAACTACCGGGTCCGGGCCTATGCCGCGGGGGAAACCCTGGGAAGGGGGGGAATGCTCTTTGACTTCGGCCCCCTCAAGGCGGCCCTCCACGAAGTTTTGGAAGAGCTGGATCACAGCCTTTTAAACGAAAACCCCCGCTACCGGGAAACCGAACCTTCGGCGGAACTGATCGCCTTCCATATTTTCCACAGGCTGAAAAGCCTTCTTCCCGGCTGCCCCCTCAGGCGGATCGAAGTTTTTGAAACTGAAAAAAACATGGCCGCCTTTGAAGCCTAAAAAGACCCTGCCCTAACGGTTTTCCCTGTCAATCCTGTCCCGCCAAGCCTGGGGAAGAAGGGAAACAGGATGAATAAAACCCATTTGCCCCGCCTCCCGGTTAACCACCATGGTGGGCAGCCCGATAAGCTCGTAGGCCCCATTAATGGCGGCCCCCCCGGAGTTGCCCCCGTTGATCTCCGCATCGGTTTTAATGATGACCCCGTAATGCTTCCGTTCAAAACCCGAAACAATCCCCTGGGTAATGGAAATGGAGGTACGGCTTCCGGTTCCCCCAATCCCCGGATACCCCAGGATCATCAGGGGCTGGCTTATCCTTAAATTGTCCACCGACCCCAGGGCAAAGTAGGGAAAGCTGTAGTTTCGGGGAAGGCTTTGGCCGTAAAAGCCGGAGCGGACTTTGAGCAGCGCCAGGTCCCGGTCCTCGTCGTAGGCGATGACTTCTAACTGGAACAGTTCCACCGGAGGCTCAAGGGAAGAGAGGGAGGCCGCCCCGTAGATCAGCCAGGAGGGCTCTCCCGAATGGCTCCGGATCACATGCCAGTTGGTCAGCACCAATCCGGTTTTGGAAACCAGGCACCCGGAGCCATTCCCGGAGTCGGTGATAATTTCGATGGTGGAAAGGAGAGACCTTTCCAGGAGATCTTCGGGAACCCTCAGGGGGGGAACGTTTTGCAGAAAATCCGGCGCCTCCTCCTGAAAGCTGGCAATAATAGAAAAAGTCTCCGGGGCGTCGTTGATTACCTGATCGTAAACGGTAAAGTAATAGGTTCCGCTTTGAAGGGGCTGTTCGTCCCGGCGGCGGAGCAGGAAGGACTCCCGGCTTAGGACCCACTCCCGGTTAAAATCCGCGTCGTTTTTATGCAGGGCCGGAGCGCTGTTGCGGATGAGGATGTCCAGATCCCCGGAGGTGTCAAAAAGATCCACCCTTAAAGCCGGGGCGGAGTCGGGGACATTTATCGAAAAAACCTTAATCATCCCTTCTTCGGGCTTAATGGTAGAGGTCCGGGCCTGGTTTACCACCAGGGGCTGCTCTTCCGGAAGGGTGATGATTGAATAGTTCAGCTTGAACGGGAGCAGCCGGATAATGCGCCCCTCGGCTTCGGGAAGGTAGTTAAGCTGATAAGCCACGTCCACGTAGTAAATTCCGGACCGGAGGGGCGGGACGTTCATCTTGGAGTAAAAAAGCTCTTCGTTATAGTCCGATGAGATGGATTTTCTGTCCACGTCGTCGTAACTCTGGATGTCTTCGTTATGCTTGATGAAAATATCCAGGTCGCCGGGGCTACCGCTTAGGGTTAGGCGGATGGCAAAGGCTTCCGGGGGAACTGAAATTTTAAAAGTTTGATAAATAGGGGAAGAATCATCCAGAACAATCTGGCCGGAAACCTCCCGGCCCGGCAGGAGAACATCCGAAGGGGGCCTTTTGCCCTGGGATTGGGCAAAACCGGGGACGGAAACAAAAAGCAGGATTAAAATGGCCGGCCGGAACAGGCCAAGGATTTTTTTCATTTTCTCTCCCCGGGAAAGTCTCTGCTTTTAGGGTAATCGTCTCCCGGCCCTTTGTCAAGCCGGACCGCCGGAGGAAGAATAACCGCGGAAAACGCGAAGGGACGCGAAAATAAGACTCGCTTTTCCCGTTTCCGGTTCCGTATGGCGCGCCGGATATGGACTTCGGTCACCCCATGTTTGAACGCGGAGGGGACGCATTTGACGATCACTTTCCTAAAAAAGGGCTTTCAAAATATGGCCTTTTCAGATCAAGAAAACTAGGCTATACTGAGAAATCCAAAACCCGGTTGGTTTTGGAGTGGCTTCCCCCGGCATGGGGCAAACCGTCAATTTTAAGGAAAAAAAGATGATAAATTACCGCGATTCCCTTATGAACCGCCCGGCCAAAAAATTCCCAGGTTTCTTTCTTTTGGCCCTGGTACTCCTGGGCTGTCTTGCCCTGGGTTCCTGTTCAGACAGCAATGAAGGGGATGACGGCAATCTGGTTATTAGCTTTCCCGGCGCGGGGGAAAATCCCGCTTCCCTGGCGGCGGTTCCGGGGCCGGGGACCCTGGCCCGGTTGGAATACCGCCTTACCCTGACCAATGCCGGGGAAATCATCAACCTGGTTGTTCCGGGGGGGCAGAACCGGCTGCAAATCAGCCTGGCTCCGGGGGTTTGGGAGATTGGGGCGGAGGCCTATCTTCCCGCGGGGGAAGAGCATCCCGTCCACGTGGGAACCGGCTCCACCCAGGCCCGGATCGCCGCGGGGCAGAGCGCCAGCGCCACTATCAAGATGATTTTTGACAACACCATCCCGGCAAGCGTTGAGGTGGAGTATAAGGGCCAAACCTATACCGCCCTCCGGGAGGGGAATGTCTACACGGTGGAGTCTGAGGACAGATACGATAGCAGCCAAACCGTAACGGTAACGGTTCACAAGGCGCTGCCCGATCAGGATGTGGACGAGACAAACCTTACCGGGCAATCCGTGAAGGCTTATTTTCTCGGAGGGCAAACCTTTACCGTAAGCGCCGGAGCGGGTTATTCCACTGAATATATCCTCCAATTCGTGTTTCCCTTTCCTTATAATCTTGTTGATCCTATCTCCGACCCGACAGACTTAAAGCAGCGATTCGGTATCACCACAACCGGCGCCCAGGGAGTTACCGAAACCTTTAACGCGTTGCATGAATTGATATCTAACCCCTATCCGGGGGATGATTTTACCTCGTTCATTCGGCTTGGCGACTGGATTGACCTGGATTCCCTAACCGTTGCCCCTTATCCCGCCGAGGTTGACGAGGACGACGAGGACGGCGTAGCCACGCCGAACAGCCAGGACGGTTACGGTTATATTGTAACAGGCAATACAGATTTAGGCGCCCACGGAAAGCTCCTGCGGCTTATCGTGGTGGGGATGGGCAAAAGCGCGGCGGACGATGAGGCGGCAACCCTGGGAGCGCCCAATTATCGATCCCTTAATACCGTAAACGATAACGACACGCCCCACGTGGTGTTTCACTTCCAGAATATTCCGGGATTCCATAGAACAAACCCGCCGGGAATTGTCGGCGATATAAGCTACCTGAACAGTGAAATCCGAACCTATCTGGTCAATAACTTTTATACCGGCCTCACCGCCGCCGGCCTGCCGGACGCGGTGGTGTGGGCCCCCAGCCGCCGGGTGACAAACCAGGACTACAACGGCGTTGACCCCATTGAGGATAAACTCTGGCTTCCCACCAAAGGGGAAATGGGCGGTACTTATGAGGCCTATGAGCAGGAAACTGCCGATGATCAGGCCAGTTTTGCCGGGTATTATACGGATGATACCAGCCGTCTAAAATACGACAGCAGCAACACCCCCAAGGATTACCGGCTGGCATCCCTCAACGGTAACGACTTTGTGGGCAACGACGGCGGAATCTATTCCTCCGGCACCCATCGTGGCTGCGTTCCCCTTTTCTGTGTCAAATAGGCGCTCCCCGGCCTTCCTTGGCCGGGGCATTTTTGTTATGGGCTGGAGGTAAAAGCCATGGATGAGCTTCCCCGCTGGAACCTGGACCCTATTTTTTCCGAACCGGAGAGCCCGGACTACCAAAACCGCCGGGCCGCCTACCGCCGGGAGCAGGGGGAACGCTAAACGAGGTTAGAACAGATCGGAATGGGTTCCGACCCGGGAAAAAGTTACCTTGTAC
>JAISRN010000216.1 GCA_031273605.1 Spirochaetales bacterium
GCCCGGAATTATCAACTGCGGTTTGACGGCGACTTTGCCCCGATAGGCCGGAGGTGCTGCCAAAATTCCCGGGGGATGAGGCTTTCCGTCCGGGTGATCGAGACCCTGGAGGACATTCAGCAAACCGGTCCCTGGCCGGTGAGGATGGTTTCCTTTGGCCTTTATCAAAGGGGCCTATTGCTGGCAGGGGAGTTTGGGGTTGTTTCCGGCAGAGTTTATACCAGTTACGCGGGATTTCATAACACCGCCTCCGCCGGAAAGGCAAGGCTGGCCCTCACGGCCCTGTATCTGCAGGAACAGGGTTTTGCCTTTTGGGACCTGGGGATGCCCACGGCGCACAAGCGAAACTTAGGCGCCCGTGAGGTGGGGAGGGGGGAATTTGGGGAGATCCATAGGGCGGCCGCTATTCCACCATCACCCGGAAGCAGCGTTTCTTTCCCGCCTTGAGAAGAATCTCGCCGTCAACCAGATCGCTTAAATCAATGACCGCTTCGATGCTGTCGATTTTCCGGTTTCCCGCCGCCGCGCCGCCGCCGGTGATAAGCCGCCGGACTTCCGCCCGGCTTGAGCAGAGGGAGGTCCGGGCAAAGAGGTCCACCGCCCCAATCCCCTGCTCCAATTCGGCCCGGCTCACGGTGATGCCGGGGATGCCTTCTTTTTCGGCGGCGCTTTGGGGCACCCCTGCCCCCCGGTCAAAGGCGGCCCGGGCGGCCCGCCGGGCCTTTTCAGCCTCCTCCCGGCCATGGATGATCCTAGTCTGCTCATAGGCCAGTAGTTCCTTGGCCTGATTGATCCGGGCGTCCCGGCAGGAGGCGAAACCGTCGATCTCTTCGACGGGCAGAAAGGTAAAGAGCTTGAGAAATTTGACCACGTCCTCATCGGTAACGTTGCGCCAGTACTGGTAAAACTCGTAGGGGGAAGTCAGGGCCGGGTCCAGAAAAATTGCCCCCTTTTCGGTTTTGCCCATTTTTTTCCGTCCGACCGGGTTACCAGGTGAAAGGTGAGACCCCAGGCCTCCCCTCCTTCTACCCGGCGGATCAGCTCCGTGCCGGCGACAATGTTCCCCCACTGATCGTCCCCCCCAATCTGAAGCTCGCAGCCCAGGTCTTTAAAGAGCCTTAAAAAATCGTAGGACTGCAAAAGCTGATAGTTAAATTCAATAAAGGAAAGCCCCTTTTCCAGCCTTAATTTGTAACTTTCAAAGGAGAGCATGCGGTTTACCGAAAAATGCCGCCCGATGTCCCGCAGGAATTCCAGGTAGTTAAGGGGCCCCAGCCAATCGTAGTTGTTGACCAAAACCGCCCCTCCCGAAACCGCTGCCTCCGAAGGGCCCCCGGATGAAAAATCCAAAACCCGGGAGAGCTGATTCTTAATACAGGAGGAGTTTTCCCGAATTTGCTCCAGGGTGAGCATCTTTCGCATTTCGGTTTTGCCCGAAGGGTCTCCGATCATCCCCGTGCCGCCCCCTACCACCACCACGGGTTTGTGCCCCGCGCTTTGCAGGTGGCTCATGGCAAAAAAGGGAACCATGTGGCCAATGTGCAGACTCCGCCCCGTGGGGTCTACCCCCGCATAAAAGGTAATCGGTTTTTCCTGCATCCGTTTTTCCAGGGCGTCCCTGTCGGTAACCTGTTTAATGAAGCCCCGTTCTTCTAATATAGCTAAACCGTTCATGGGGAGTTTCCTTTAGTCGCCTATTGCCGATGAAATTCGGCGATATTCCGGCGCAGAGTTTCGGCAAGGTCTTCGATCTTTACCCGCTTTTGTTCCATGGTGTCCCGGTCCCGCAGGGTAACGGTCCGGTTTTCCTTGGTTTCGTAATCCACAGTGATGCCGTAGGGGGTGCCGATTTCATCCTGCCGGCGGTAACGCCTTCCAATGGCGCCCCCCTGGTCGTAGTAGGTGGTCCAGTCTTCCCTGAGGGAGGCCTCGATCTCCCGGGCAATTTCCGGCAGCCCGTCTTTTTTAACCAGGGGGAAGATTCCCACGGTTACCGGGGCCAGCCTGGGATGCAGGTGCAGTACCGTCCGCAGATCCGATGTGCCGTCTTCGGCCTTGCCTAAATTCTGTTCTTCGTAGGCATCGGCTAAAACCATGAGAACCGTACGGGTAAGCCCCGAGGAGGTTTCGATAACGTAGGGAATGTAATGCTCCTTGGTTTCCTCGTCTAAGTAGGTGATGGGCTTGCCGGAGTACTCCCCGTGACGGCGGAGATCAAAATCGGTACGGTTATGGATGCCCTCCAACTCCGACCAGCCGAAGGGAAAGAGGAACTCAATGTCGTAGGCATCCTTGGCATAGTGGGCCAATTCGTCCGGGCCATGCTGGTGCCACCGGAGACGGTCCGGCCTTATGCCCAATTTATTAAGATAGTAATTCCACCGCTGTTCCCGCCAGTAGTTAAACCACCGGGTGTCTTCGCTGGGGTTAATGAAAAATTGCATTTCCATCTGCTCAAACTCGCAGGTTCTAAAGATAAAGTTTTTGGTAACGATCTCGTTCCTAAAAGCCTTTCCGGTTTGGGCAATGCCAAAGGGAATCTTTACCCGGCTGGATTGCAGCACGTTTTTAAAATTAACAAATATCCCCTGGGCGGTTTCCGGGCGCAGATACACCTGGCTGCCTTCATCGGCTACCGGGCCCATGTGGGTGCGAAACATCAGGTTAAACTGCCTGGCCTCGGTCAACTCGCCTCCGCAGTCGGGGCAGCGCCGGGAAACCCGGTTTTCTTCGGGAAGCTGATCTTCCCGAAAGCGGTTTTTGCAGCCCTTGCAATCCACCAGGGGATCGGAAAAGTTTTCCACGTGTCCCGATGCCTCCCACACCCGGGGGTGCATGAGAATGGCGGCGTCCAGGCCCACTATGTTGTCGCGAGTCTGAGTCATCTCTTTCCACCAGACATTTTGAATATTTTTTTTGAGTTCTACCCCCAGGGGGCCGTAGTCCCAGGCGGAGGAAAGGCCGCCGTAAATTTCTGAGGATTGAAACACAAAGCCCCGCCTTTTGCACAGGGATACCAGTTTTTCCATAGTCGCATCGTTTGCCATGTTATATCCTTTTTGGGGGAAGGGCCGTTTGAAACCGGCGATTTTGGCTAAAGCATAAACCAAAAGTCCGGGGTTTGACAAGCCGCCACCGGAGCTTTCCTGCCGGAGCTTTTCTGAAAAAATCAGCGGGGAAACCGGTTAAAAATACCCCTCAAGCCTCAGCAGGGCCTCCTTTTTATCCAGCCCCCCGGCATAGCCGGTCAAGGTTCCCCCGGCGCCCAAAACCCGGTGGCAGGGTATCAATAGGGAGATGGGGTTATGCCCCACCGCGCCGCCTACCGCCTGGGCGGACAGGGAAGATAAGCCCCGCCGGGGGGCAATTATTTTGGCAATTTCCCCATAGGTGATCGATTTTCCGTAGGGGATGGATAGAAGTTGTTCCCACACTACTTTCTGAAAATCCGTCCCCCTTGGATTAAGCCGGAGGGCCCCGGCGGCCCGGACCGGCAGGCGGCCTCCGGCGGGCGGCGGGGACTCGCCGGCAAAATAACTATCCAGCCAGGCCCGGAGGGCGGCAAAGGGGGGATAACCCGGCTCGTCCGTCCAGCCGGCGGTTTGGGGGTAGTACTTCTGCCCGATAAACCAAAGGCCCGTAAGGGCGTCATCCTCGGCGGCCGCCGTCATGGCCCCCAGGGGGGTATTCACTGTACAGGTGTAAATCATCATGTTCCTCCTCTTTTTTTAGGGAATTCCAAAGATTGATAGTTCCGTAGGACCGCCAGGGCCGCCAGTTTTCCGACAAGGCTAAAATCTCCTGGGGCGTTTTTCCCGGCAGCGCTTTTTGGACCCCGTAGTCGGTATGGGGAAAGGCGTCCGGCCAGGAAAGGGCCCGCATTCCGATATAATTGACCGTCCAGGGACCGAAGCCGGGGAGGGAAAGCAGGGTTTCCATTTCCCCTTCCGGGTCCGCCCTTGGCGACAGGGTAAGTTTCCCGGCGATCAAGGCTTCCGCCAGGGCATAAATGGAACGGGAGCGGGAGCGGGTGATTCCCAGCGCCCCCAAAACAGTTTCCACCGGGCTTTTTAGGGCTAGGATAGTTTCCGGCCGGGGGAAGGTGTGGGTTAGCTCCTCGAAGGAGGCGGGTATTTCTTCGCCCAGAGCCTGGGCAAAACGGCCGGCCAAGGTCCGCGCCGCCTGGACCGTTATCTGTTGGCCCAGGACGGCCCGGACGGACATCTCAAAGGGATCAAAACATCCCGGAAGGCGGGTCCCCGGCCGGCACAAATCCGGCGCGAGGGTATTCATAACGGCAAGTTTTTCGTAAATGTCCCAAGGGCTGCAGCCGGTGTCAAAGAGGGCCCGCACCCGGGAAAGCGCCTTGGATAAAACCGGCAGCAGGGAGGGCGCAAGGGTCAAGGCCAGGGCGTCTTTTTTCGGTACGGTGGTTACGGAGATCCAGCCCCGGTAGACTCCGTCTTTGCCGGGTATCGCAACGGTTCTGCGGTACGAAAGGCTGCCGGACGGATCGGCCGCCACGGATTCAACGCCGGGAATGGCCCGGCCCGCGAGGAAAGAAATTATCCCCTCCCAATCGTAGGGGGGACGAAACCCAAGTAAAAGGGTAATTCCCCCGCCCCTTCTGTCATCCCTTCTCCCTGGGGAAATACCCTCTGTTTTTCTCAAAGCCCGGGGCGTAAGGCGGTAGTGTTTTTTAAAAAGGGCATTAAAACGGCGGATACTGCCAAACCCCGCGGTCATGGCGATTTCCGTTATGGGAAGCTTCGTATCGGTAAGCAGGTTTTTGGCTAAGAGTAGCCGCATGGTTTGCAGGTACTGAACCGCCGGGATCCCATACTCGGCATAAAAGATCCGCCGCAGATGCCGGCTGCTTATCCCCAGCGTGGCGGCAAGTTCCTCCAGGCTGCTGTCCGCCAGCCAGTCGTCCGCCATAATGAAGGCCGCCTCCCGTGCCAGCCGCCGCGCCGCATCCATTGGGGCGGGAGGGAGAGTCGCCGGCCCAGCCGGGGCAAGTTCCGGGCGGCATTTGAGACAGGGCCGGTAACCCGCCGCCTCAGCCGCCGCGGCGCTGACATAAAAGGAACAATTTTTCTCCTGCGGCCTTTTTACCCGGCAAATAGGCCGGCAGTAAATCCCCGTGGAGGAAACGCCGGTGAAAAATTTCCCGTCAAACCGGGAATCCCGGGCCATGAGGGCGGCGTAGCAGGCTTTCCGGTCTAAAACAACAGGTTGCGCGGCGGGTTCCATATTTTCCTGACCTCCGCCCATAGTATACCATGTTTAAAAGATTATACCGGCCGTTTTCGGACATGTAAGGCAGTTCCAAAATCGGTTATTTTGGCCCTGGCTCCGGCAATTTCCTAAAGTTCGCCTGTGGTGAACTTTGACTAAAGCCTTGCGAAAAAATTATTGACAAATAGTTTGTTATCCGGTAGTATAAGTTTATGTCCAATGGGGCAAATTGTCAGGTAATTATAAAATATTGACCACCGCAATAAAGAGGCTAATGTGAAAAAAATCATTTTATTGACTTTGTCAGTTTTTATCATGGCTAAAATCTATCCTGACGATTTAACCGGAAAAATAGAAACATTTTGGAATTTTATAACGGAAAACGAAAATAATATATTTACAGTACCGAATTCGGAGTCGCCATTATACTTAGAAATATATAATCAAATTCAATTAGTAGATCAAAATATTTTTGTTATGATAGGCAATGAAATTGAAAATGGCAAAAGAAATGTGATAATAACTTGCAACGGAAATCCAAATTATTTTGAATTATGTGATAAAATTGCAGATTTGGCGCCAGGATACAGTTATTTAAATATAATTTCATTATTTCCTCCATCTGAAGAAATAGGACCGTATATTTTTGGCAATATTATTTTAAAGGCAGAAGATGTGCTGGTGCATTTTGATGGTACTGGGGATATAAGTTTATTATTTATTTTAAGCCATGAACATTTGGTTAGATTGCAGCGTGATAATACAGGACAATTATATAATATATATAGGCAAATGTTATCTATGATGGTTCAGGAACTAATCGGAGAAAGAATTGCCGGAACAAGGGTAAAATCCGTTGTTATTTCGCTGGTGAATATCGCAATACCAAGCATACCATTAATTGAAATAAGAAATTATATAAAGTAAACAGGAGCTCCACATGAAAAAAATTTTAACAGGGCTGCCGGTTCTTCTGCTCGTGGGTCTCACGGCCTGCGCCACCGGCGATAGGGCCGATCAAGAAGGTTCTTATTATGCCCGGGGCGTTGAGTACTATGCTAATGAAGATTATGACAATGCCATAGAAAATTTTACCCGGGCCCTCCGGTTAAACCCCCAAAGCGCCGAGGCCTATCTTGGCCGGGGCGCCGCCTATGCCGCCCGGGGGGAATTGGATATGGCCATTGCGGACTTTGATCAGGCTATCAGCCTGGCCCCCGATCTTTCCCCGGCCTATGTCAACCGGGGCAACGCTTTTTCGGAGCAGGGAAAGTTGAACCATGCCGTTAGGGATTTTAACCGGGCCATCAGCCTAACCCCCGATTTTGCCCCCGCCTATTATTACCGGGGCAACGCCTATGGGAACCTGGGAAGTTTGGACAGGGCCATTGAGGATTTTGATCAGGCCCTCCGCCTAAACCCCCGGCATGGGGCATCCTACTATTCCCGGGGCAATGCCTACCTGGGCAAGGGGGACTGGGACCGGGCCGTTGCGGACTTTACCGGGGCCATCGAACTGGAGCCCACCGCGGATGCCTATTTAAACCGGGGTGTGGTCCATGCCAACCGGGGCAGGCTTAACCAGGCCATTGAGGATTACTCCCAGGCCCTTCGGATAGACCCCAATTATGCGACGGCCTACAATAACCGGGGTTATGCCTACCTGACCGCCGGAGAATTTGACCGGGCTATTGCCGATTTTGATCGGGCCGGTGTGCTGGCCCCCGATTCTGTATTGATACACAACAACCGGGGCCGGGCCTTCTTTCGCAAGGGGGACTATGACCGGGCCATAGAGGATTACACCCGGTCCATCCAACTGGACCGCTATAATACCGATGCCTTTTATGGCCGGGGCGACGCCCGGACTGCCCGGGAAGAATGGGATCAGGCCCTGGAGGATTATACCGAAGCCATCAGGCTGGACCCCGGTTTTGCCGTGGCCTACCTTGGCCGGGGGGTGGCTGCGTTTAACAAAAAAAATTATCCCCAGGCCCGCTCCGATTGGGAACAGGCCCTGAGGCTTAACCCCAACACTGCCCCGGTGGTCCGGCAGAATTTAGAAATCCTGAGGGAAATGGGGTATTGATGAAAAAGAAGGGGTTATTACCGGTTTTTGCGGCGGCCTTGCTGCTGGGGGCCGCCGGCCTTCCGGCCCAGACCGCTGGGGCTTATTTAACCGCCGGCAATGCCTACCTGGTAAGCCAAGACTATGGGCGGGCCATAGAGGATTACACCGCCGCCCGGCAAAACCTGGAGGCCCTGGGCTTACGTCCAGCCGATTAAAGCTTTCGCAAGGCCAATAAAAACCCCGGGGGCTGCCCGGGGCATAAAATCCGGCTGGGAAAAAAGGCTTTAAACTACACCCAGCCCCGCTGTTTACAGGCGTCGGCAACCCGGCTGATGGCGATAATGTAAGCCGCATCCCGCATAAAAAGGTTGTTCTTTTTAGCCAGTTCCGCCACCCCGTTAAAGGCGGAGGTCATTTTGTAATCCAGCTTATTAAGAACCTCCTCCTTTTCCCAATAGTAATTCATGTTGTTCTGAACCTGCTCAAAGTAGCTGCAGGTAACGCCCCCCGCGTTAGCCAGAAAATCGGGAATTAGAAAAATCCGGCGGTTCTGAATCTCCTGGTCCGCCTCGGGGGTGGTGGGTCCGTTGGCCGCCTCAACGATGATCTTGATCCGCTTGTGGATGTTTTCCACGTTTTTGGCGCTAATCTGGTTCTCCATGGCCGCGGGGATAAGAATGTCCGCCTCCTGCTTGATCCAGTCGTCTCCCGGCAGAACCCGGTAACCCAGGTCCACGGCCTTGGCCCTATCGATGCCTCCGAAGCGGTCGGTTATCTTTCTGAGCTGATCCAGGTCGATGCCTTCGGCCTTGAAAAAGGAAAAGGACTTGTTTTCCCCCTGGTCCCAGCAGGAGCAGCAGATGACGGTTCCTCCCAACTGGGTGTAAAGCTGGATGGCATACTGGGCCACATTGCCGAATCCCTGAACGCTGGCCACGGTGTTGCTGGGATCGATGTTCATGTTTTTCAGGGCTTCCCTAAGGGTGTAAACCACCCCAAAGCCCGTGGCCTCGGTTCGTCCCAGGGAACCGCCGTTGCCCACGGGTTTGCCGGTGATCATCCCCGGATACTTGCCCCCGGTGATGGTTTCGTATTCGTCCATCATCCATAGCATGTGCTGGCCGTTGGTCATAATGTCCGGGGCGGGAACATCCCGGACGGGCCCCAGGTCCCGGGCTAATTGGCGGACCCAGCCGCGGCAGATTTGCTCCTGCTCTTTCAGGCTTAGGTGATGGGGATCGCAGATAACGCCGCCCTTGCTGCCCCCCAGGGGAATGTCTACCACGCTGCACTTCCATGTCATCCACATGGCCAGAGCCCGGACGGTATCGATGGTTTCCATGGGGTGAAACCTAATTCCCCCCTTGCCGGGCCCCCGGGCGTCGTTGTGCTGCACCCGAAAACCCCGGAAAACCTTGATGGTTCCGTCATCCATTCTAACGGGAATGCTCAGGTGATACTCCCTCATGGGCACCCTAAGAAACTCCCGGGTTCCGGCATCCAGATTGATCTGTTCGGCCACCCTGTCAAATTGATCCTGCGCCATTTTAAAGGCATTGTAGCTGGAATCTGCCATTGTACTTCCCCTTGGTCTTTAAGTTTATCAGCCTTCTCCCCCGAAAAGCGGCGGTTCTGAAGGCTCCGGTTCTTAAATTTCAGTTTTTAATTCCGGAACTTCCCCCAAAGCCTAAATTTTTGGGGTTAGCTCCTTTCACTAAATAATATAACACCCCCCCTGGGGTTTGTCAATTGTAATGAGGGAATAATAAAATTTTATATTGGGTTTTTTCTTATTAAAGCATATTAGCGGCCATAAACAACGGAAAACAGCAAAATATCCCCTAGTTGCATTTAGAAAATCCGCAGTCCCGGCAGGCCATACAGCCGTCCCGAAAGACCAGGACTCCCCCACATTCGGAACAACGGTTCCCCGAGGTAACCACTTCTTCCCCGTCCTGGATGTAGCTTTTGAGAACCCGGGAAACCGCCCGCTCAAAGTCCAGAAAGTGGTTGTCCTTGGAAAGCTGATCCACCACAAACTGCAGGGGAGTCCCGTGGCGCAGGGACATGGAAAGCAGGCGGCCCAGGGACGCGTTGGGGGAGGCGTAAATCCGGGTAAAGTCCTTTAAAAGAACCTCCTCCCCGGCCTCCGCTTCGGGAAGAAGGTCGTAACGTCGGCCTTCGCTTTTCCGGACCCGGCCCCGTTCCGGCAGGGCTTCGGCAAGGCTGCCGCCGGGATCGGGGAGCATAAAAAGTTCATAGAGGCTGCCGTGGTAAATCCCCGCTAGGATAATGAAAAACCCTTCCCCCTGCCTGATCTTATGAATATCGCAGGGAAGTTCCGTCGGCCGCCGGGGGGCAAACCGCCGGGGAATCTTTTCTTCGTCCCGGTATTCCAGGATGCCCTTCAGGCTGCCGTCGGGGTTAAAGGTGGTAAAGCCCTTCAGGCCCTTTTGGTAGGCAAAGCGGAAGAGATTCTTGTAGGTCTCAAAACTGGTTCCCGGAGGCAGGTTGAGAGTTTTTGAGATGGAATGATCGATGTATTGCTGAAACACCGCCTGAAGTTCTATCGAAGCATAGGGATCAATATCCCTGGTGGTGGTCCAAAATTCGGGGACGCCGTCCCCATCCGGCGGGGCTTCAATTTTTCCCTGTTCCCTTAGCTGCCGGTACAAAAGCCACCCGTAGTCAAAAACCTTTTCCGTTACGGTTTCATCGTCCCGGCCGGTACGGATGCTCCGGTTATATTCCAGGGCAAAGATAGGTTCTATTCCGGATGAGCAGTTTTGCCCCAGGGAGAGGGAGGTGGTTCCGGTGGGGGCAATGGTGTTAAGCTGAATGTTCCTCATCCCCCGGCGGGCGATGGATTCCCTTATGTCTTCCGGCAGGGTTTTGACGAACCGGGCCTGCAAAAACTTGTCCCGGTCAAAGGCCGGAAAGCTGCCCTTTTCCGCCGCCAGGTTTGAGGAGGCTTGGTAAGAGGCATCCCGGAGGGCCCGGCCGATTTTTTCCGCCCAGCCCAGGGATTCCGGCGATCCGTAGGGAATTTTGAGCATGGCCAGGAGATCTCCCAGGCCGGTAAATCCCAGGCCAATCCGCCGCCAGGCCCGGCTGAAGGTTTTGATCCTTTCCAGGGGGTAGACCGTGGCGTCCAGCACGTCATCCAGAAAGCGAATTCCCACCCCCACCGAATCGGCAAAGCCTGAAAAATCAAAATTCCGGCGGGGTCCAAAGGGATCGATCACAAAGCGGGTTAAATTAACCGCCCCCAGACAGCAGAGGGAATAGGGGGGCATGACCAGCTCGCCGCAGGGGTTGACCCGGTCCATTTTAAAGGCCCACCAGCCGTTATTAAACCGTTCCACCGTATCCTGGCAGAAGATTCCCGGCTCATTATGCCTAAAGGCGTTTCGGGCCAGGAGATCGTAAAGGTCCCTGGCTTTGAGGGTTTTGTAAACCTTTCCTTCAAAGGTAAGGTTCCAGTCCTTGTCCTCTTCCACCGCCTGCATAAAGGCGTCGGAAATCTTAACCGAGATGTTAAACTGGGTCAGCTCCTTGTTTTCGTCCCCCTGCTTAACGGTGATAAAGCTCTCAATATCGGGATGACTAATGTCCAAAAGGGCAATGTGGGCGCTTCGCCGCTGGCCCCCGGTAACGATGGTTTTGGCGGACTGATCAAAGATTCGCAGGAAGGAGATAACCCCGGAGGATGTTCCGCCGCCGGAAAGGGGCGCCCCCTTGGGCCTGAGCTTGGACGCGTCAAATCCGACCCCCCCTCCCATTTTGGAAATGATGGCGTCTTCCTTGAGGCTGTCGTAGATGCTTTCCATTGAATCTTCTAAGTCAATGGTAAAACAGTTGTTGTAATTCTTAATTTCACTAAAAGGCCGGGCGTTGGCGAGAATCCTTCCCGCGGGGATAAACCGCCCGCTTATGAGTTCCCGGAAAAAGAGGGCCTCGACTTCTTTGCGCTTTTCCGGCTTTTCCGCCGAGGCTATCTCCCGGGCAATGTTTTCAAAAACCTCTTCAACGCCCCTTTCCTTATGCAGGTTGTATTTGGTCTCGAAAATCTCCCGGCAGATCTTTTGCTGCCATGTCCATTGGTGATTCTGTGGGTTATTCATTTTTGTGTCTCCGGTCCACTGTATTTAGTATTTCTTTTCTGATCAAGCCTCTCTCCGCCACTATGGGCAAAAAAAGGCCGCTTGGGTCTCTCCGGGGGTTCCGGAGGAAAAAGATAAAGCCAAAGAAGGGCGGCCCTTTCCGGCTTTTTCGGTCTTCCGGTCCGGGAAACTCTCCCCGGACCCCCCTTTTAATCCGGTTCCCTTGGCACAAATCCTGCATTATCCGGGCGGCCTGTTTAAAAAGGAGAAATTTAAAATGATAACCGGACTCACCCAGAAAGTGCTGGATTGTCAAAATTCCGGGCTGGAAGAGAAAAAAGTAATTGACGAAATCGCCCGGATAGTTTATTGGTATCCCCCCATGCGGCGTCAGTGGAACCCCGATGAGTGCGGCGATTTTTTATGTCACTTTTATCCCCGCATACTTCCCATGATCCGCCGCTACCGTTACCAGGGCAAGCCCTTTGAATGTTTATTAAAAGTAAC
>JAISRN010000217.1 GCA_031273605.1 Spirochaetales bacterium
TAGGGTAACCGCTGCCATGTCCTTATCCTCCTATTATCTCTATTTATACATTATTTTATCCCCCTGATAAAGACCTGAATCCGTCCAAAAGTGCGGATGCCATAATTTACCCCATGATATTCCAAAAATTTTAGAGATTGTCAAGAGATTGTCAGGTACAAAAACGAAGGCATTGACGGATTAGTCGTTAGTCGCAAATAATTATCAAGGGGCGCGTTACAAGTTAAGCGATGACCAGGCAAACCAATTGAAGACAGAATGAGCGGGAATATTTATCAATTTTAGATAACCACGGACAGGTCCAAAGAATAAGGATTCTCACCACTAAGGGCACAAAGGGGTGGGCGCCACGCTTTTTGGTGGGGAACAAGTTAAGAACTATATTTCCAACTGAACCAGATGCCCTTCCCGCTTTTCCGCGCGGTAAAGGTCGTACACGTATGCGGCGCCTTGCAGGTAGAGTCCGGTCTCATAATCCCTGAGCTTCTCAAACACCTCAGAATGGTAAAACTGATTCATCGCCTCATCCACCGGCATACCGGTATCTTCAATAATAAAGCCTATAATATCCCTGGTAACATATCCCGCCAGATATTGTTTTTTATCCATAAAAAACTCCCGTCTTCTTTCATAGCAGTTGTGTAAAAGCCCCTGCCAAAATCCTTGTAGGGCTGACACCTGGATAATTGAACCGCTTCAATTTCCAGATTTGAACCGTGATAGAGGATCATTCCAGGGTTCCTCCGTTGTTCCGGCAGACGGCGGTTAAGGCGCTGATGGTATCATCCATCGGCAGGGTATGTTCGACATCATAAAATTCCAAAAGATGGCTCATCCCCCGGTGTTCATACAAATATTGAAAGGCTTCCCGGGGGCTTAAGCTTTTTTGCCGGGCAAATTCATCGACACACAAAACAAAATAATGAATCATGCTTTTGGCAGCCATTATTAATAGTATACCGGCGGCGGTATAGAGTGTCCAGCATAGGCAGTGGTTATTTTTAAATTGACAAACCCCCGGACTTCCCTGTATAATGAAAGAACTATTTCCAAGGAGGGCAAAATGGCCTTAAAATCAGAAAGTGGTACTTTTCTTTCTTCCGAAAAACGGACCTCCATTGTTTACACCCGGTGGTTTGACGACGCCGCCCCGCCCAAGGCCATTCTGCTTATCGCCCACGGCATGTCGGAGTATGCGGGGCGGTACGGGGATTTTGCCGGATTCATGGTCCAAAAGGGCTGGGCGGTTTACGGAAACGATCACCTGGGGCATGGAAAAACCGCCGCCCCGGAAGACCGGGGCTACCTGAGCGGCAAGGGGGGACGGCATTACCTGGTCGAAGATATGCGCACCCTGCTGAAAAAGGCCAAGGAAGATTTCCCCGGAGTCAAGGTTATTTTTTTGGGGCACAGCATGGGGTCCTTCATCGCCCGCCTTTTCTGCATGAAGTACTCCCAGGAAATTGACGGGGCCATCTTTATGGGAACCTGCGGCCCCAACCCCATAAGCGGCGCCGGGGTCTTCATAGCCAACATCATCGCCTTTTTTAAAGGAGAAAGGTACCGCAGCCCCTTTTACACCCGGCTCCTCATGGGTCCCTATAACAATTACCCCAACCCCAAAACCCCCTTTGACTGGCTCAACACCGACGAAGAGGAAGTGCAAAAGTACATGGCCGATGAACTGGCGGGTTTTCCCTGGACCATGTCCGGCTACCGGGAACTTTGCAAAATGATAATCGAAATTAACCGCCCGGGCTGGGCGGGCTCAATCCGAAAAGACCTGCCCATCCTGGTTATTTCCGGGGAGGAGGACCCGGTGGGGAGCGCCAAGGGCCAGGGCGTTAAGGCGGTTTACCAAACCCTGCAAGAAGCGGGACTTAGCCGGGTTGACCTTATCCTTTACCCCGAAATGCGCCACGAGATCCTCAACGAAAAGGACAAACAGAAAGTCTATAACGACATCTTAGGCTGGACCCAAGACAAAGTTTAATTCTCCAAACCGGCAAAAAACCGCCCGGAAGGCTAAGACCTGCCGGGCGGCGTCTTTCAATCCTATCCTTCTTTCAATCCTATCCTGTTACCGCCGCTTCGTAACCGGCGATATACCCTTGGGTAAGGCAGCGGGCCATAGTAACAAAATTGTTACTATGATACAAATTAGTGCGTTCTTTACAGTTTGGAAAACCGGTATATGATGAAAGTATCATCCAATATTAGGAAGATAAAAAATTTAACGGGAGGTACGATGATGAAGGGCAATACGGGAGTTTCAAATGCCGGGGATGCCAGGGCTGCCGGCAAGGAAGCGGCGGGAAAGGCCAAAAAAGGGCTTTCGGATATCAAGATAGCTCTTGCCTATGCCAGCGTCGCCTATGACCTGGGGCAGTTGGTCTCGGGGATCGAGGAAGAGCTGCCGGGGGTTCCGGTGATCGGGAACACATCCTTTACCGGGGTGATTACCCAGGAGGGGTTTACCGGGGGCGATCAGGGCTTTGTGGGAATCCTGGCCCTGGGGGGGGATATTACCCTGGGGGCCGCGGGCAAGGCCAAAGAAGGCTCCGCCCGGGAAACCGGCCGGGCCGCCGCCCGGGAGGCCCTTAAAAACGCGGGCAAGACCACCCCTCCGGCCTACTTTTACATGGCGGCCCCTCCGGGGGAGGAGGAGTTCTACCTCAAGGGGGTAAGCGACGTGATTGGCCGGGTTCCCTTTTTTGGGGGCAGCGCCGCGGACAACGCCATTGCCGGGGAGTGGAAACTCTTTGCGGGAAAGCAGGTTTTTGCCGACGGCCTAACCTTAGTCTTCTTCTATGGGGACAAACCGGGGGTCAATCTCTTTACCGGGGCTTACCGGGAAACCGGGGATGTGGGAATCATCACCAAGGTCAAGGATAAGCGGACCCTGGTGGAAATTGACGGGGAACCGGCGGTCCGGAAATACGCCAAGTGGCGGGGGGTGGACCCGGATAGCCTCAAGGGGGGAAATCTTTTAGTGGCCACCATTACCTCGCCCCTGGGGGTTAAGGACCGCCTGGGAGAGCTGACGGCCATCCGGCATCCCATGAACGGCAACGACGATTACTCCATGGCGGTGGGGGCCAACCTGGCGGAAAAAACCGCGGTTATCCGGATGGAAGCCACGGTGGACGAACTCATCCGGTCCGCCGCCTCAACCCTGGAGGACCTCAAAACCAAGATGGGCGCCGCCCCCGCAGTCTTTCACCTGGTACACTGCGGAGGACGCCGGGCGGGCATCGGAGACCGGATCGAAGAGGTTGTCCAGGGGGTCAAGAAGGCCGCCGGAAACGTCCCCTTCATCATGGAATTTACCTTCGGGGAGTACGGCTACGAGGATGACGGCCGGAACAGTACCGGCGGTCTCATGCTCTCCTACACGGGGTTTCCCCAGTAGTTTTAAACTTTAAAAAAGCCGGGATCAAAGCTCCTCAAAAAGGCTTGATTCCGGACTATTTGCACAAGTGAGGATTATGTTTTATGAAAATGATTATTAACGGAAAAGCCGTCGATGCTTCCGACGGCGCCGTCATCGAGGTGCTGAACCCCGCGACGGGCAAGGTTATCGACACGGTTCCCGCCGCCACCGAAGCCGACATTAAACAGGCAGTGGCGGCGGCCAAGGAGGGGCAGAAAAAGTGGGCCCGGGTTCCCGTCTGGGAAAAGGGGGAGATTCTCTTAAAATTTGTGGCCCTGGTGGAAGAGAACAAGGAGAAGCTGGCCCGTACCCTTTCCAACGAAACCGGCAAGCCCATCTCCGAGGCCAGGGGAGAAATTGCCAACATTCCCATTTCCTTTAAGGGTTTTGTGGAAAAGGCCAAACATCTTTACGGAGAGGCGATCCCCCACGGCCAGGAGCAAAACCAGGAGCGCCACGTTCTCATTACCCAGAGGGAACCCCTGGGGGTAATAGCCTGCGTGATTCCCTTTAACTTTCCCTGCGACCTCTTTGATCAAAAGGTGGCCCCCGCTCTCCTGGCGGGAAATGCGGCCATTGTCAAACCCTCCACCGACAACCCCCTAACCCTCTGCCTCCTCACGGAGCTGCTGGTTAAGGCGGGGGTAAGCGATGGGGCGGCCCAAATTGTTACCGGCCGGGGTTCCCAGGTTGGGAACTGGCTCTGCAGCCACCCGGACGTTCACGGCATTACCTTTACCGGTTCCACCGAAGTGGGCATCCAAACCTACAAGAACGCGGCAAGCCACCTGGCCCATATTTCACTGGAGTTGGGGGGCAATGACGCCTTTATCGTTCACAAAGACGGAGATGTGGACCTGGCGGTAGAAGAAACGATCTGGGGAAGGATGTACAACACCGGGCAGGTCTGCTGTGCCTCAAAACGTTTTCTTATTCACAATAGCCTGAAAGAGGAGTTTGCCAAAAAACTCTTAGAGCGGATTAAAAAAATTAAACAGGGCGACCCGGCGGATGACGAAACCCAGCTTGGCTGCCTAATCAGCGAAAAGGCCGCCGTCGAGGTGGAACGGCAGGTGAACCTCACGGTTCAGCAGGGGGGACGAATCATCCTAGGGGGCAAACGGAAGGGCGCCTTTTACGAGCCCACGGTAATTGCCGATGTGCCCAAAACCGCGGATGTGGCCAGGGATATGGAAATTTTTGGCCCCGTGGTTCCCATCATTGGTTTTGACACCATTGACGAGGCGGTAGAAATTGCCAACGCTTCCATCTTTGGCTTGTGCGGATGTATCTTTACCGGGGACATCAAAACCGCCTGGCAGACCGCCGGACGGCTGGAATGCGGGGGCGTGGTTATTAACGGCGCCAGTTTCTTCCGCAGCTTTGAGATGCCCTTTGGGGGATACAAGTACTCCGGCATCGGTACCGAAGGGGTTCTGTCCACCTTTGACGAAGTAACCCGGACCAAGACTATTGTGTTAAAGAACATTATCTAACCGGGCTTGCCCGTCCGCCTGATGCGGGCGGGCTTTCTCCTTTTCCCCTTTCTCCTTTTCCCCTTGCCCTAATTTTCAAAGGGGTTTACAATAAACCTGTCAAGGGAAGGAAGATCATGGCCATTCACCTCCGTGCCGAAATCGAACGCAAGTTCCGCAACCACGAATTTACCTGCGAAAAAGAACTCACCATGTCCATCATCAGCGGGAAATACAAGGTTGTCATTATATGGCATCTGGGCAACGAAGGCCCCCACCGCTTTGGGGAACTGTTCCGCCTCTTTCCGGGAATCAGCAGCCGCATCCTTACCAAGCAGCTCCGGGACCTGGAACAGGACGGCATTATCTCCCGGGTAGTCTATCCCGTGGCCCCTCCCAAGGTTGAATACTTTCTTTCCGAAATGGGACAGAGCCTTCTGCCCATCGTCAACGAAATTTGGCGCTGGGGGAAGGAGCACATGCAGTTTTATTACGAAAAATTTCAGGCCAAAGTTCAGGGGGCGGGAAATCCCTGATGCTCCGCCCTGGGGTTCGGGGAAAGTTTGATCCCTGGCTGCCTTCCGGCCTGGGCTGGCTGGGCCCGGAAGAACGGTACGCCTTTCCCCATCCCCGCCGGGCCGACCCCGGCGGTTTTTTAGCCCTGGGGGGCAGCCTGTCGCCGGGGATGCTCCTCTCCGCCTATGAGCAGGGAATCTTCCCCTGGTTTGAACAGGAAGGTTTCATCCACTGGTTCAGCCCGGATCCCCGGTTTGTGCTTTTGCCGGAGGAACTCCACATTCCCCGGCGGCTTCGGCGGAGTCTCAAGGGCAGCGGGCGTTTCTTTTCGTTTGACCGGGCCTTCTCCCAGGTAATCCGGCTCTGCGCCGAAATTCCCAGGGGGGATCAGGGAACCTGGATCACCCTCCCCTTTATCGAAGGCTACACGGAGTTGCACCGCCTGGGCTTTGCCCACAGCCTGGAAGTCTGGCGTCCCGGCCCCGAAACCGGCCCCTCCGGAGGGGACCCCGAAACCGGCGCCGGGGCCATCCTGGACGGCGGCCTTTACGGAATCTCCCTGGGGAGCGCCTTCTTCGGGGAATCCATGTTTTCCCTTTCCCCCGGCGCCTCCAAGGAGGCCTTTGTCTGGCTGGCCCGCTTCCTGGGGAGGGAAAATTTTACCCTCCTGGACTGCCAGGTTGAAAGCCCCCACCTCCTGGGCCTGGGAGCTAAAAATGTTCCCCGGGGGGAGTATCTCCGGCTTTTGGAGGCCGCCCTTTCGGTCCCCCCCCGCCGGGGAAGCTGGGACCGGGGATTTTTCCGGCAATTCCCCATTTAGGAATAACCACGGATTAAGAATAACCACGAAAATCACACGAAAGGACGCGAAAATAAGACTCGCTATTTCCCTTTCGCGGATTTTCGCGCCTTTCGCGGTTTCTCCTCCTCCTCTGTTTTTCGGAGGGGGCTGAACAGGAAACCAGGAATAACCACGGACAGGAACACGGGCGGAAAAAGTG
>JAISRN010000046.1 GCA_031273605.1 Spirochaetales bacterium
AAATCATGCCGCTAATCGCCCTGGGTTTGGTTTCTTTCCTCCTTTTATCCTTTGCCTGCTCCGCCGTGGAAACCGCCTTTACCTCCCTTTCGGTACTGCAGATCCACGACCTGGCGCAAAAAAAGGGGCGTTCCGGGATTCTCCTCGAAAAACTAACCCGGAACCCGGACATTTTTCTCACCGGAATCCTCATCGGCAACAATGTGGCCAATGTCGGCGCCTCTTCCCTAACCACCCTCATCGCCCTTAACCACTTTGGCGACTGGGCGGTAAGCCTGGCCGCGGGAATCCTAACCTTAGTTATCCTCATCTTTGCCGAAGTAACCCCTAAACGCATCGCCATCCTCTGGAACCAGGAAATTGCCCTGGGGGCGGTCTATCCGGTGTGGTTTTTAACGATCCTTCTGCGGCCGGTGATTGTGGTGGTGATCCTCATCAGTTCCGGAATCACCCGGTTTTTTTCGGGGAAAAAAGCGGCCAAGTTCTCCCGGGAGGGGCTGCTCCACCTGATCAAACTGGCCCACGCCCAAGGGGTCGTTAAGGACGATGAAACCCGGCTGGTCCAGGGGGTTTTCCGCTTTCGATCCATCACCGCCGGAACCGTAATGACCCACCGTACCGAGGTCTTTAGCCTGGACGAGAATCTCACCGCCCAGGAGGCCCTGCCCCTGATCTGCCGGGAAGGGCTCACCCGAATCCCGGTGTACGAAAAGGACCCGGAAAACATCTCCGGGGTGGTTCTCTCCGACGATCCCCTCATGGCGGTCATGGAAAACCGGGGCGCCGCCCGGCTAAAGGAGTTTGCCCGCAAGCCCCTCTTTGTTCCCGCAAGCCGCAAAATCAGCGACCTCTTTCTGCACCTTCAAAAGGAACGGCTCAACATGGCGGTGGTTCTCGATGAATACGGCGGCCTGGCGGGAATCATTACCAGGGAGGATATTTTAGAGCAGCTTGTGGGAGAGCTCTATGACGAAAATGAGGCGGTGGATCAGGAGAAGATCGTAAAACTGGGGGAAGGGCGCTACCGGATTCAGGGGGACGCCAGCCTCTATCTGATGGGGGAGGCCCTTAACCTTCACCTGGAACACCCCAAGGGCATCCAGACCATCGGGGGCTACATTTCCGAAACCCTGGGCCGCCTTCCCCAGCCGGGGGAGCGTCTGGATATTCCCGGCGCCCGGCTTCAGATCGAAACCATGGAAAAAACCCGGATTCGCTGCCTCCTCTGCGAAATTCTTCCCTAGGCCGGGGCAAAGGCCGGTCCGGAGGGAAATTTCCCTAGGATTTCCCGGATTTTCTTCAAGTTTTCTTTACTTTCCCCTTTTTTCCATTACCCTTAATATCAAAATCCGCTGAATTTCTGATTAAGGAGAAAGATCTGAATGAAAAGAATTCTGTGTTTTCTGTTGATTCCCCTGACTCTGGGGATGATTCTGTCTTCCTGCGGGGGCAGCGTCCGCTACTGGGAAACCATTTCCTGGGATGGGGAATATGACGTTATTGTGGTTGGCTTTGGCGGCGCCGGGGCCGTGGCCAGCATTACCGCCGCGGATGCCGGGGCGGGGGTGCTTTTAACCGAAAAGGCGCCCCAGGGTCAGCATGGAGGCAATACCCGGGTGTCCGCCCAGTTTATTTTGGACTTTACCGATTATAACCAGGGGCTGGCTTACCTTAAAGCCCTTAGGGGAGATTTTTACACCACCTCCGATGAGGAGTTGGAATACCTGGTTAGGGGGCTGATGGACAACGATGAATGGCTCAAAAAAATGGGGGCGAAAAAACTCTACGATGTCGCGTATCCCGAATATCCCGAACTGCCCGGCGCCCAGTCGGTCCGGTTCACCATGGTCGATGTAGATAGTATCACTGATAATTTTAATTCAAAATATTGGAAACTTTTGGAACGGAATGTTTTAAGCCGCAATGATAAAATTGATGTTTGGTATTCCTCTCCCGCCCGGCATCTGATCCAGGACCCGATAAACCGGACCATCCTGGGGGTTAAAATCGAAAAGGACGGCCAACTCCTCAATATCCGGGCCAAAAACGGCGTGGTTTTAGCCTGCGGGGGGTTTGAAAATAACCGGCTGATGATTCAAAACTACAACCAGCGGCCCCTGGTTATGCCCATAGGCACTCCCTACAACGAGGGGGACGGGGTTACCATGGTTTTAGAAGTGGGCGCCGATCTGTGGCACATGTCCGCCACCTCTGGGCCCTTCTTAAGCTACTTTAACCTGGGCAACCAGGAGCAGGGCCTTTTCGATATGATGCTTCAAAATGTCCTGAGCAACGGCTTTACCGGGGATCCCCAGGGCCGCCGGGTGGTTAAGTCCGCCTTTAACGTGGGGCCCGACGGCAGGCGTTTTACCAACGAGGGGGTTTCCAGCCGCCACGGTTTTATCAGCTACAACGGGGTTTTCCGGCCCCAGTTGGCGGTTATGCCCATGTATGTCATTTTTGACGAGGCCGCCAGAAAGGCCGGGCGAATTCATCCCAGTTTTTCCGATGAGAACCAGGAAGAGGTCCGGCAGGGCTTAATTAAATCCGCCGGCACTATCCGGGAGCTGGCCTCCCTTATCGGTTACCGCCCGGAGGTTTTAGAAAACACCTTAAACGAGTTTAACGCCTCCGCCAGGGCCGGCAAGGACCCCCTCTTTAACCGGGCGGCGAATACCATGGCGCCCCTGGGCCCCGGCCCTTTTTACGCCCTGGAGCTTTTCCCCGGCTACGTGAACACCCAGGGGGGCGCCCGGCGCAACACTAACTGCGAAGTCTTGGACCCCCAGGGCCGGCCGATTCCCCAACTCTATTCCGCCGGGGAGTTTGGCTCCTTTTTTCCGGATCAGTACAACGCGGGGGGCAACCTGGGGGAAACCATGGTTACCGGCCGGACCGCCGGCGCCAATGCCGCCTCCCCCAAAAAAGAGGACCCGCCCATTAAACTTAATGCGGTGAATTCCCGGATAGTCTACACCCTGGGCAGCCACCCCCAGGAGCAGCCTTCTTACACCCTGAACGCCGGGGAGTACCTGGGAACCGGCGAGGGCATGGGCGGACCCCTAACGGTTAAGATCCGGCTGGAAGGCAGCCGGTTGGTGGAGGTGGAAATCCTCTCCCACAGCGAAACCCCCGGAATTTCAGACGCCGCCATCCGGAACATTCCCCAGGCCATCCTCCAGGCCCAATCGCCCAATGTGGAGGTGGTAACCGGCGCTACCCTGACTTCCCGGGGCATTATGACCGCCGTGGAGAAGGCCCAGGCCTCGGCCCGGTAATCCCGAATTGCCCGCTAACCCCCTTCCTCTGCGGAGGAGGGGGGTTTTTCGCCCGGATTTTAAGGGGAGGGTCAAAAAAACCCCTTGGCCTCTTTTTCAGTTCTTGACCACTTAGGGCATGGCGCATATACTTTTACTTAAGACGGCTTTGATCGTCCTGGCAATCTATTTATGATACAATTTAATGGTGGTGGCTTTCCATGGCTCAACAATTAGATGAGGCGCAGGTCCGCAAAGCGGCGCGTAACTCTGTCCCCCTGTCCATAAAAACTTACACCCTTCCCCACGAAACGGAAGATTATATCGAAGAAATACTCCGGATCTACCTGGATGAGTTTGGCCAGGGAGAATTGAAAGACCGGTTGGCCTATTGCATAAAGGAATTGGCGGTTAACGCCAAAAAAGCCAATACAAAACGGATCTATTTTATCGAAAAAAACCTGGATATTAATAAAAAAGAAGATTATGAAGCGGGGATGAAGAGCTTTAAGCAGGAAACCCTGGATAATATCGACTTTTTCTTAAAAAAGCAGCAGGAGGCGGGGCTTTACATCAAGGTTGTCTTTCAGGCCCAGGGAAAGCAATTCAGCATGAGCATCCGGAACAACTCCCTCATCTCCCGGAAAGAGCAGATGCGAATCTACGACCGGATTGCCCGGTCCCGGGCCTTTAACTCCATGGAGGAGGCCCTTACTTCGGTTTTAGACGATTCTGAAGGGGCCGGCCTGGGAATCGTGATCCTGGTGCTTATGCTTAAAAAGATTGGCCTGGACGAGGACGCCTTCGATATAGACGTGGACGGCACGGACACCGTAGCCAAGATCACCATCCCCTTTGATCAGGTTCACCAGGAGAATCTCTCCGTTCTGTCCCAAACCATTGTCAATTCCATCAACAAACTTCCCCAGTTCCCGGAAAATGTGGTTCAGCTTGAAAAAATGATCAACGATCCGGAATCGGAAATGAACGACATAGCCCTCAAGGTCAGCATGGACCCCAGCCTTACCGCGGACCTTCTTAAAATTGTCAACTCCGCCCAGTATATGCTGCCTAAAAAAGTAGATAACGTTATCGAAGCGGTTAAGATGCTCGGTCTGAAGGGCCTAAAAAATCAGCTCTATACTTACGGAACCCAAAAGATCTTAAAAACCGCCCAGCGGGAACTTTGGGAACACGCCTACCGGGTGGCCTTTTACAGCTACAACCTGGCCAAAAACTTTAAGCGCAAGCGGGACCTGGTGGACGACGCGTATGTCGGCGGAATTCTCCACGATATAGGCAAAATCATCTTTTCCGATGTTCATCCTAACCTGCTGGAAAAAATCTCCAATTTTTCCGCCGGCAGGGGCATTTCCCGGAACCTGGTGGAGGATTTTGCCGCCGGGTTAAACCATGCGGAAATAGGCGGCATGATTGCCGCCAAGTGGAACTTTCCGGACAGCCTGGTGCAGGCCATCAAGTATCACCATGATCCGGAGCAGGCGGCGGAGGAATACAAAGACGTGGTGGAAACGGTTTATCTGGCTAACTGCCTGGCCACTTTGGAGTCGGGGGAGATCAGCTACGAGCAAATCAATTCCGCCATTCTGAAAAACTTTGGCATCACCACCGATAAACAGCTTATGACAATCCATCAAAAACTCCAGGAAGCCTTTCAGGAAAACGCCAAAAACTCCCCCTAATGCTCTGTATCAGGCAGAACGCTATCCCCCGCCGCCGGCCAGATGCTCTTTTAGCCGGCCTTGTATTTCCCCATACTCAAAATTATCCGTCTGCTCCCTAAGCCACCGGACCAGGTCCTCCCCGGTTTCGTAACGGAACTGTTCCAGGGCTTTTAGAATTTCCTCTATTTCGCCGGTCCTGAGCTCCGAAGCGGCGGCGGCTAAACGCCCCAGCAGGGCCCGGTCCGGGGCGGACCGTGACTCCCCGGCCCCTCCCGGCGGCTCCCTTCCCCGGACCCCAAACCTTTCGGCAAGTTCCCCCGCCAGGGCTAGGGCCGCCTTTTCCAGCGCCCCATGATGGGCCCGGATAAAATCAAGGTCCCCCGCCTTGGCGGCGGTTTCAAGCTCCCGGGCCATCCCCGTGGTTTCCGGGGCGCAGATGGTGTCGCAGGAACCCTTAAGGCCGTGTACCTTAATGGCGTACTGTCCCAGGTCCCCTTCAACCAGGGCGGACATTTCATCCAGCAGCGGGGGGATGTGGGCGGCAAAGGATCGGAGGATCGGCAGATAGGCGGCGCTGTCCCGGTAAAGCGCCCGGGCCGCGTCAAGATCGACCCCTTTGATGGACTGTCCAAAAAACCGCCGGTCATCATCCCCGGGCAAATCCTTAGGGTTCTCCTTCCCTTCCTGTCCGTGATTTTCCTGCTCCGCCTGCTTTAGGGTTTCCGGGCTTTGGGTGTCCCGGACCCATTTATTCAGGGCCCTGTCCAACTGCTTAATGTCTATGGGCTTTGAAATGTAGTCGTTAAAGCCGCTGTTTAAAAACAATTCCCGGGTTCCTGTTATGGCGTTAGCCGTTAAAGCAATGATGGGAAGGTTCCGGGCGTACTCGCTGTCTATTTCGTTGCGGATGATCCTGACCGCCTGTATCCCGTCCATCTCAGGCATCATGTGGTCCATAAACACCAGATCGTAGCGGACTTCCTCTCTCCCGATCCGTTCCACCGCCTCCTGGCCGCTCATAACCGTATCCACCTGCAGCCCGTAGGGCATCATCAGCCCCTTTATCACATCCAGATTCATCATCACATCGTCCACCACCAAAACCCTCCCGTAGGGCATGTGGCGGCGGATGATGTTTCCCCGGCGGTTCCGGTCTTCGTAAAACCGGAAACCCCGCAGTTGATCCGCCAGCTCCCGTCCCAGGGGCGCCTCCCCTTCTATCCCCTGGGGCAGCCGGACCTCAATCAGGCGTCCCTTCCCGTATTCGCTTTCTACTTTGATGCTCCCCCCCATTATCTGCACCAGCCCCTTGGTAATGGACAAGCCCAAGCCGGTCCCTTCAATCTTCCGGTTCGCCATAACATCCAACTGGGTGTATTCGGAGAACAGTTTCCCCAGGTCTTCTTGCTTAATGCCCCTCCCGGTGTCCCGTACCGAAAAGTGGAGCCACGCGGTGTCCCCCTGGCGCTCCCAGTCCAGCCCCAGGGTAACCTCCCCCCTTTCGGTATACTTAATGGCGTTGGACAACAGGTTATTAAGAATCTGTTTAATCCGCAGCTCGTCCCCAAATAAACGGCGGGGGAGGCTTTCCGCCAGTTTTAACCTAAACTCTATGGGCTTGGAGCCTATGCGCACAATGTTAAGCTGGATGGTGTCGTTGATGATTCCCGCCACATCATAGTTGACCGGGGTAATTTCATAATTGCCCGTTTCAATTTTCGATATATCCAGAATATCGTTGATGATCTCCAAAAGGGTGGCGCCGGAACTGTATATTTTTTCCAGGTTGGTTCTGGTTTTGGAGGGAATTTCATCCTGAAGTTCCACCTCCGACAACCCTATGATGGCGTTAAGGGGAGTGCGGATCTCGTGGCTCATCCGGGCCAGGAAGGCGCTCTTGGCCCGGGAAGCGGCCCGGGCGGCCTCCTCCGTTTTAACCAGGTCTTCAATGGTCCGGTTTATCTTTTGCTCCATGAATTGCAGGGCTTCCATCAGATTTTGCAGTTCATCCTGGGTTCTGATGTCCAGGGCGGCAATGCCTGACGGCCCTTTCCCGGAGGAGATCAAAAATTCCCCCGCCGCATTAATTATGGTATTCAGGGGCGCCATAACCCTTCTGTGGATAAAATAACCGTAAAGAACAGCGGAAACCGCGATCACCAGGGCAACGATGATTCCCAGGCTAAAAAGGTAGGCCCGGTATTCCACCGCAATCTGATCCATGGAATAATCAAGCCCCACGTATCCGGCAATGGCGCCCTCCCTTCCGTAGATCGGTTCATAGATAGTCATTATCCAACCGTAGGGACCATCGCTGACGATAGGTTCAACCGCCTCGCCCCGGAACAGTTGTTCGCCGTATTCCCCGTAATTTTCCTGCCAGGGATCGGGATAGCCAAGGGGAAGGGCATTGTTTTCATCGCTGTCATAGATAAAGTAGGTCATAACCGGAGAGCTGACTTTGATCACGTAAAGGTAGAGGACCTCGTTTTCTTTCCGGAGGATCCGCAGAAGACGCAGGGTGTCTTCGTATTGCTGATCCGTAATCAGGGTGGACAGGTAACGGTCCAGGGAATCTCCGTCAATAAGGGCCGCGGCGGTTCGGGCAAGGTTTCGGCCGAAACCGGCATAATACCGTTCCATAATGCCCCTAACAATGCCATACCCCGCCGTAAGGGTAACGCCCCCCAGGGCGAGGGCGATAAGGATGATGAATGAGGTCAACCGGCGTCCCAGGGGCCGCCTT
>JAISRN010000152.1 GCA_031273605.1 Spirochaetales bacterium
GCAAAGGAAACCGCCGGAAGGGCAGTCCAGAAATCTTCCACCGCCGCCGGTTGGGCGCTTAACACCGTTACTGCACCGCCGCCCATAGCCTGCCTTAGGCTAAGAAAAATCCCCAGGGAGGTAATTATCCTTCGCAGCCTGTCATTCTGATCCTCCCTTATAGCCGGATCATCGGCATAAGCTCTAAGAATAGATTTGTTTAAAATCAGGTTATCAAAGCTCCGCTCCTCACCGTTCTGGGTGAAGACCGCCGAATACTCCTGCCTGGCCCAGTCGTATTGGTAAATCCGGGCGGTTGCCGCCGTTTCTCCGCCCCGCAGGTCCATAAACCAGGGAAAGTCCCGCCCCTTGTGGAAAAACAGCGAAATAACCCCCCCGTTGTTCCGGTTGATGATCCTCACAACATCATCCTCCTCCTCCGGGGAGGTCTCGGCCAGTACCATAACCCCCGCAGCGCCGGGGTTATCCTCTACCACCAGAACGGTTTTTCCCGGATCGGTTTCCCCAAGGGGCGTGGTTACCGGCTCGTAGTTGTCATCCAGATAAAGGTAATAGGGGGTTCCCTTGCCTATCTCCACCACGTATTCCGACGCCTCTTTGGGCAGGCGGTCCAGGGGAGAGAAATCGCAGCTTGCCGCCATGAGGGCAATTAAGGCGAGCATCTGAATAAAGGTCATCAAAGGGGATTTTGTTTTCATTTTTAACTCAATTCCACTTAAAATATACCCCACACTGTGATCATTAACCAGCTATACTGAAAAATTAATGTGAAAAAGACAAAAAACTTCATCATAAAGACCAAGAAATTTCCTCACGGAGGCACGGAGGACTGGAGAGTTTTTGAATTTTTCCCCCGTGAACTCCGTGGGCTCCGTGGGCTCCGTGAGGGAAAATTGGCGCCTGCCCCCGCAGACAGACCCCAGGGGATGAAGAAAAGGAACCGCGAAGTTGTTCTCTCTATCCGTCCGTGAGGTCCGTGGTTAAATTAAAAATTCAAAGAATGGCCGGAGAGAAGTCCCCCGGCGAAAACCCTAGGGCCTCCAGATGAGGAGCCCCGTCCGCCCCACCCGGGGGAACCGCTGCTCTTCCCAGCCCAGGACAAAGCCTTCCCCCCAGGGAATAAAACCGGTATAAACAAAATTCCCCCCCTGGGGGGAAGGAGCCGTCAGGGGAGGCAGGGGAAGAACCTCCAGGGACGGGCCGCCGGCGGGGAGGCGGTAAAGGAGGGCCGACCGGGAATCCAGGAGGAACCAATCCCCCTCCCGGCGCCGCACGGAAAACTCTTCCACCGGTTCCCCCCTTTCCAGGGCCTCCAAAAGGCCGCTCACATAAAAGACCGGGCCGCCCTCCGCCGGGGATTCCCCCTCGACCCGAAGGATGGCCGTCCCCCCCCCGGCGGCCCGCCGCCAAGCCTCCTCCAATTCCCTAAGCCCCTCCGGCGCCTGGGATATTCCCTGGGGAACAAAGGCCCTCCGGTACTCCCCGGCGGAAAGGACCTCCGGGGTTTTTGACTCCGGATCATAGCGGCGATACCGGAAAGCCACCTCCCCGCCGTCCGCCGGGGCCAACTTCCAGGCCAGAAACCAGCGGTCCCCCCTGGGCAGCATTTCAACCAATTCCCACCCCGGCCCCTGGGGAACCAGCCCCTCCGGAAGGGGCAGCCCCCGGAACTGCCCCAGGGCGGGGGAAAATTCCGCCAGGGGAGGGGCGGTTTCCGGAGAGGGGGTTTCGGGGAGGCCTCCCGGAGGGGGATCGTTAAAAATGGTTTCCCGATAAAGCTGGCAGATCAGGGTGTCCCGGTAAAGAAAGGAGCTGCCCAGGCTGCGCCCCCGAAAAAAGGGAGAAAAAGTTACGGTAAGCCCCGGCGCCCCTAGCTCCCCCACCCCCAGCCCGTTGAGGCTCACCAAAAGCCGCCCCCCGGTTTCGTGAAACCCCGCCGCCCGGGGCTGGACCATCCAGGGCCGGAACGCCCCCTCCCCCTCCCCGGCCAGAAAAACCTCCAGAGAAGGGGCGGCCGCCGGGGGAAATTCCCGGGTTTCCCCCGGGGCGGACAGGGAATCTAAACGGATAAAGAGAACCGGCGCCGGAGGAGCCGGGGCCGGCAGGGAAGGGGGGGGAGTCTCCCCCGGCCCGCAGGAGGCTAAAAAAAGGGAAGGGAGGATAAGGGCAGTCAGCAAAGGGGGGGAAAGGGGCTTCACCGGGAGTTTTATCTTAAAGGGACTGTTTCAACCATGTACCGGATGTTGCTTCCCCTGGGGCTGTAGAGATTCATTTCAATAACAAAGATCAGGGCGCTTTCGTCGGGGGAAAAAATGGCCTCTTTGATCCGGTAGCTTTCCACCCCGGGGCGGCTCAAATTGGGGAGCCCCACAATCCGGGGGGCCGCCGGACCGTTTCGGCCGGTAATGCCCACGGTAAGGTAAAAGGAAGCGGCGCTCTGGGGGCCCGTTCCGGTTCGGCTTTGGGTAAGCCCCACGGAGTAACTGTTTCCGGAGCCGAAATCCCTAAATTCAATCTGATCCTGGGGAGAGCCGCCGTTCACCAAAAGATAAACCAGCCGGCCGGTTTTAAGGTGGTTAATCCGGAAACGCCCCACCGGATCGTCCCCCGTGAGGGAAAAATCGTGGAGGGCGGTGAGCAGAGCCCCATGGCCATTCTGCCCCGGCTGAACGGCCACGCCATAGGAGGCCCGCCGGACCCCCTGGGGGGCGTATTCGTTTCGGAGAACGTCCACGGTAAAAAGTTCCGCATAGGGCAGGGAGGCTTCTTCACTGATTCCGTATTGGCCAAACATGAAATAGCGGGAATCTTCGGAAAACCCCAGATTAACAAAATTCGCCACATCTCCGGCCCAGACCAGGGCCGCCAGCCCCAAATTGAGAAGAATTATTAATAAGGGTTTCTTCATTCTTATCCTCCCTTCTTAAATATCGAACACTTTATTAAACTTCTAAAGGGTCTTTTAAAAAAGCCGCTCTAAAGAATTCCTGCTTTTTGGGTCCGGCGGCTGGTTTTTTTTTATTAATTGAGTATCATCAAAGTTATGACCATAAAAAGCCGCAATAGGATTTTTGCCCTCTGCCTCATCCTTATGATCCTGGTTTTTGCCGAGGCGGTCATCGCGGGGGCCTTTATCTTTATCAACACGGCCCCGGAAGCGGGCCTTTTGGCTCTGGTGGATTTTTCCAACCCCCTGTGCAGCCTTCTCATTAACTTTGTCCTGCTTCTCTATGCCCTGATCTCCGCCATTCTGCTTTTCAAGCATTTCCGGAAAACCTCCTCCGCGGAGGTGTTCTTCTTTTTTCTGTTTTTAGTTTTTACCGCCCTGGAGTCCCACCGGATTTATCTTCTGGGAACCCCGGCTTTTTCCCGCACCGACTGGAATATCTACCTCTCCAAGGCCGCCTACTCCCTTCACCTCCTGGGAACCCTGCTCCTCCTGGCCTCGGGCTTCTTTGCCGCCGGCATCCCCCACCAGCGGCTGGAAACGGCCCTGGGAATCTGCATCCTCATCACCATTTTCTTGGGGCCGGCGATCCCCCTCAATACCCCCCTGCAGTCCTCCAACCTCCTCCTGGGCCTGGGGATAAAGCAAAGCCTCCTGGGAATCTTCCTCACCCTGGAAATTTTAGGGGTTCTCAACTACCTCTACGCGGCCTGGCTCAACGGAAGCCGTCACTACGCCCTCATGGCCCTGGGGCTGCTCCTGGTTTTTGCCGGGCGGGAGGCGGTGTTTATCCAAACCAATCTCCCCATCATGCTGGGGGGGTTTTTAAGCCTCTGCTTAGGCACCTGGCTTTTTAGTTCCCGGGCCAGGGAAATTTACCTTTGGTTTTAGGCCCCCCCGTAGTCCTGTCCGCAAAGTCCTACCCAAGGATCAGAAAACCCCAGGCCCCCAGGGCGCTGCCCACAGGAACCAGGACATTGTCCATGTCTTTCAGGGGCAAAGCCTCCAGGACCGTGGTGATAAGGGCCAGCCAAAGGGCCACCCCCAGGGGCCACCCCAAACCCAGCGCCCCGGCCCAAACCGCCATAAAGCAGGCCAGGCTGCCTCCCGTGGTCTTCTCGCCCAAAAAACCCAGGTTGGAGGTGAGGGCCCGGAGAAGGCGCCCCCCGGCGGATTTTCCCGGCGGGGAGAAAGGGTCCCGGTACCTTAGGGAAAGGAAGAAGGTCCCCGCCACGGAGGCCAAGCCGTCCCCCAGGGCCAGGGCCAGGATGCCCACCCCCGCCGGCCGGGGAGGAAAAACAAGGAGGGTGAGAAAGGCCCCGGCAAGCCAGGTTACCGGCCCCAGGATCAGGCGGTCCCCATCCCGGGGACGGGAAGCCAGCCGGGTGAGGAAGGCAATCAGGGGAAGATCCCGCCCCCTCATCCTCAGCCCCTCGGAAAGAAGGTACAGCCCCAGGCCGGCCAGGAGAAGCCCCAGGGCGGCGGTCCGGCTCCAGGCCGCCAGGGGAAGAACCGGCACAATCAGGAGGTGAATAGCCTTGCGGATAATTTCAGTTTTAAGCCGGGGGCCGGGAAACTTGCCCCGGAAGCCCCCGGCCGGTCCTTCGCCCATGGGGAAAATTTAACCTAAAAACGCCGAAAATTCTACCTCATAGGGAGGACCGGCCCCTCAATTTCAGTCTTTTCGACTTCTGCGCCTCGCGGTTATCCTTCTTTTTCCACACTAACCACTAACCGCTAACCGCTAACCACTTTTTCCGTCCCTGTGGTCCGCGGCTAAATTGAGAACTTTGGTTCAGCTCGCCAGAACGGTTTGACCCACGGCGCAGGCGGCCTCCACCAGGATGCCAAGCATCCGCCGCAGGGGCTCCGCGGCCCCCCAGAGAAGCTGATCCCCCACCGTAAAGGCCGCCAGGTACTCCGGCCCCATCTTCATCTTATGAAGCCGACCCACCGGAATGGTCAGGCCCCCGGTAACCGCCGCCGGAGAAAGCTCCCTCAGGGTGCTCTCCCGGTCATTGGGAACCAGGCGTACCCAGGGATTGGCGGAGGCAATCACCTCCTCAATTTCCTCCAGGGGGTAATCCCGGCGGAGCTTAATGGTCAGGGCCTGGCTGTGGCACCGCATGGCCCCCACCCGGACGCAGAGACCGTCCACGGGGATGGGCTGGGAAAGGCCGAGGAT
>JAISRN010000183.1 GCA_031273605.1 Spirochaetales bacterium
TGTTTACAGCCCCCGGAGCGCCATAACCTTCGATGATGTGAATATTACCGGAGAGGGCAACAATTACCTCGGAATCTCCGTTTCTTCCACCAGCAGCGTGGTGGAGCTATTCGATTCGAACCTAAGTAACGCGCGAATGTCCGTTGCCAGCGCCCAGGGCAAAACGCAACTGTCAAACCTGAAGGTTACCACCACCGGGACCGGCCGGGGCATAACAATTACCGGGGGGGCGAAGCTTTCCGAGGTAGAGACAGACGGAAATAATGCCGGGGGCGGGATTAGTATCACTTCCTCCAATAACAGCGCCCTGGGGACGGTAGGGATAGCGGATGTGAAGATTACCAAAACCCAATATTCCGGAAACGGCGGAGCGCTGTCCCTCACTAATACCTCAACCCAAGCCACCACCATCTCCGATCTTACCATAACAAACGCCAAAGCCACCGGCGGCAGTGGCGGCGGGGTCTACATAAGCGTTACCGGGGCGCTCACCCTTGAGGGGACAAACGACATCAAGGAAACCGAAGCCGCCGGAAACGGCGGGGGACTCTATATTAGCAATTCCTCCACAAGCCAAGCCACCGCCGTCTCCGGTCTTACCATTGCCACCGCCAAAGCCGCCGGGTCTGGCAGCGTCTACGGGGGCGGGGCCTACATCAGCGTTAGGGGAGGACTCACCCTTCAGAGCCTAAAAATCGAGGGAACCGAAACCGCCAGTTCCGGTTCAACCTCCGGCATTTACAGTTACGGCGGCGGGCTGTTCATTGACAAGACCTCCTCAACAGGAGCCGCAACTATTACCGGTCTTATCATTAACAACGCCAAGGCCACCGGGGGTTATTACAACCGCGGCGGCGGGTTATATATTGGGCCCTCCGCCCTAAGCTCCCCTGCCGCAAGCCAGCTCACAACTATCTCCGGCCTTGCCATTACCACCGCCAGCGCGACAGGAGGAGCCTATTACAGCAACGGCGGCGGGGCTTACATCAGCCTTAACGGAGCGTTCACCCTCAGTGGCGCTAACCCAAACATAAACACCATCATGGGGACCGAAACTGTCCACGGCGGCGGGGGGCTCTATCTTACCAATTCCTCCACAACCGAAACCACCTCTGTTACCGGCCTCACCATTAACATCGCCAAGGCCACCGGGACTTCCAGCAACGGCGGCGGGGCCTACATCAGCAGCCGCAGACTCACCATGAATAACATAAACATCACAGGGACTGAGGCCGCCGTGAGCGGCGGGGGACTGTATGTTTACAATACCTTAGCCCAAACGACGAACATCACCGGCCTTACTATTTCAAACACAAAAACAACAGTCGGCGGCGGCTACTTCTCCGGCGGCGGCGGGGCTTACATCCAAGTTAGCGGGACGCTCACCCGTACAAACAACAACAAAACCACCGAGGGGATAAGGGGGACCAACTCCGCCAGTAACGGCGGAGGGTTGCTTGTTTATGCTTCCAGCGCCCAATCTACGAACATCACCCGCCTTGCCATAAAAAACACCAATGCCAACAACGGCGACGGCGGGGGAATGTACTTCTACGGCGGCGGAGCGCTCACCCTTACGGACATAGACATCGATACGACCGTAGCCTCCCAAGACGGTGGCGGGCTTTACATTAGCAATACCTCCACAACTCACCCCACCACTATCAACAGCCTTGCTATTCAGGGCGCCAGGGCCGGCGAGGATGGCGGGGGAGCGAGCATCAGCTTTTCTACAAATCTCTCCCTTGCCGACATTTATATCGTGAATGTCCAAGCCCAATACGGCGGCGGGTTGGACCTTTACAACAGCTCCGCTGCAACCCTATCCGCCGACATCACCAGGATTATCATTGCATACGCCACGGTAACCACCAACGCCAGGTGGGGCAGCGCCATATATGCGTCTAGTTATTCAGGTTATATCCATGTGAACATCAGCGGCAACCCGGTATCTTTTACTAATTGTAATGGCGAGTATTTTCATGCAAGCAATGCAACTTTTCATCATAATTATTAATTGAACCCGGCATTTGCCGGAAAGGGACCGCGAAAGGCGCGAAAAGAAGGGTGGAGGAAAAGAAAGGTGGAAGGTGGAGGTTTCTTTCTTTGTCCGTGTTCCTATCCGTGCGGTCCGTGGTTAATCTGTGAAATCCGCGTCATCCGCGGACCCTTCTCCTTTCGTGTTCTTTCGCGTTTTTCGTGGTTATTCTGAGTCTTAGTCCCTGTTCCTGTCCGTGTCGTCTGTGTGGTCTGTGGTTGCTCTCCTTCTCTTTTGTCTGCGGTTAAACCGGGAAATTCTTAATCACCCCCCGGATGTATCCGGCCCAGGCCAGGGCCCGTTTAACGTAGCTTTCTCCCAGGGGCCCCTCCTCGCCGGGGGGGTCATCGGCAAAGGTACAGGTCAGGTAGTCCAGGGCTTTCAGCCGCCCCCTCAATTCCCCCTCCGCTTCCCCCCCCCGCTCCCCGGCAAGCCAGCGCCGCCCCGTTTGGAGCAACTCCCCCAGGGCCTGATCCTGGGCCGCCAAAAAAGCCCCCACCCGGCCGGCCCTTATCTCCGGCGGCTCCGGCGGCCCCGGCGCACCGGAAAAAACCAGGCCGGCGGTTTTTGTCAAGGCCTCCTCCAGGCCGGCAAACCGGGGGATGGCTAAGGGCAGGCCCCTCCGGCCCAGATCAAAAAGCCGGCCGCCGCCGTTGAGGAAAGAAAGGTAGGCCCGGTAGTCCAGCAGGTTGGGGGAGGAAAGAAGGGCGGCCCCGTCCTTGCCCTGAACCCGCCGCAGGGGAGGATCAAAGCCGGGGGCCAGATCCTCAAGCCCCCCGGTACGGCGGCAGGTGGCCAGCCGGGAGAGCAGGGCCGGGGAGGAACGGGCATGGGTTTTGCCGGGGGCAAAGGCGAAATCCAGACCGGCAAAAAAAACCGGCCCCCCGCTCAGGTAAAGGGCCGCCGCCAGGGCGGAAAGCCCCACGGAACCCAGGGGGGGCAGGGTTAACAGCCTTATCCCCGCCTGGGATAACTCCTTAAAAACGGCCAGGTCCGCAAAGGGGGTCAGGTAAAAGTACTTTTCTCCGGGATAATGGTTAAGCAGGGCCGGGGCGGAAGTCAGGTCGCAGAGCAGGGGAATCTTCCGCCCTTCCAGGCCGAGGAAATCCAGGAGGTTGATGTGCTGGGCTTCCAGGGCAATCACCGCGTCGGGGACAAGCCCCCCGTCCAGGAGGGCGCCCAGGGCGGTGTCCACCCCCAGGAGAAAAAAACGGCGGCGGTGCGTCCTAAGCTCCGGCAGAAGGTCCTCCAGGGATTCCCCGGCCCCCGCGGTAAAAACCGGCAGCTCCGTTTTAAGCCGGGCGGGGGAGGCGCCGGAGGGAAGGCGGGAAAGATTCTTAAAGAGATTCTTAATCCACAGGGGGCCCAACTGAACCAGGACCGCCCGGTTTTTCCAATATCGGTTTAGGTAGGACCGGGCCAGGTCCAGGAAAAACCGGTAACGGGGGGCCTCCAGGCTGTAGCCGTGGGACAGGGGCAGCAGTTCCGCCCGGCGGATTCGGCTAAAGTCCTGGGCTTGGAGCCAGGCTTCCAGTTCCTCCCGCCCGGCCAAAAGGGGGGCAGCCCGCCCTTCCCCGGGCTCCAGTTCCCGCAGCCGGGGGTCCGGTTCAACAAAAATAAAGAGGCAGTCCGGGGGGCGCCGGTCCATGAGGGTTTTAAGGCCGTAACCCAAAAGGGGGGAGGGGACAAGGTAGAGGGTCCGGTCCTGTAAGTTAAGGGCCGCCGCCTTTTGCTCTGTAGAACTTTGAGGCCGGGGCCGGGGGTAGAGAAAGCGGCCCCGGTAATAAAGATTTATTTCCCCGGAGCTTTCCGTTACCCGCCGGGGAGGTTCACCAGCCGGGGCTGCCAAAGAGCTTTCCAAAGGTCTCCTGAAAACGATCCCGGTGGCGGGGGGAATTTATCACATACTGATTAAGGAGACTCTCCTTCCACGCGGAGGCCCCCACGCTGTAGTAGCTGCCTACCATGGAGAGGTTTTCCTCCGGGGCTTCCCGTTCCTCCAAAAACTGCAGGATCACCACCGCGTCATCTAAAATCACCGGGGGCGAAAGGGGATTCTCCGGGGAGAGATCCCTAACCGCGGTGAGGAAGGCGGAATCGGTTTTGGCATAGGAAAGGGTGTTATCCCCGTCGGGCACGGTAAGGCCGGTAAATAAGGCAAAGTCGGAGCCGTAAAAATTAAAACCCACATCCCCGTAAATCAGGGGAAAGAAGTCCGTATCGTGATAACTCAAATTTTTCCGCCGGGCCGCATCCAAAAGGCTGTTGCGCATTGCCGCCGCCTCGGCAATGAGCTCTTCCCCCTGCTCCAGGTAGTAATCTTCCATGCGGCTTTTTTCGTATTGAATCATATAGGAACGGATCCGGCTCATGTCCCCGGAGTTTTCCGGGTCCGGCGGCTCGGCGGCCTTGTTCACCCGGTACAAATAGTAGCCATCCTGGGCGGTGATGACTCCGCTTATCTCCCCCTCCCCCAGGTCCATGAGGGCGTCCAGATCCGCGGCGTTATCAAAATTCGGCCTAAGCTCAAAGTAGTAGGAAGTTCCCATGGCGCCGCCCTGGGAATTAAAATTGTCCACCGAGTAGGTACGGGCCAGCTCTTCAAATAAAAGAGCGTTTTCTTCAAGCTGGGACCTCAGGTCTTCCGCCAGGGCCTTGTCTTCCCGGATGGTGATGCGGCTTAAATCAATCTTGCTGTAGAGTTTGGGTTCTTCCCGGACAAAGTCCATCACCCCTTCCACGGGATAGGAGTTATAGTTAAGGGGAACGTAGCGGATCCGCTTTTCCCGGGCGGCCAGGGAACGGATGAATTCCTGCTCCCCCTGGGAAGCGGTTTGTTCAAAGGACATGAGGCCGGCCGCCACTTCTTCCTGATAAAGCTGATCCCGGGTAAGCTCGTAGATCTTTTTTTGGGTGGCCTGGGAAGCGGTGAGGTACTTTTGCTCGTCAAACTTGCCGTCAAAATCCAGGTACTCCGGGCGCTGCAACAGGGCCTGGTTGATCTTTTCTTCGGTGATCCAGAGCTTTTCATTTTCCCCCAGGCTGAGAAGGGCGGCATGGATAACCGCCAGGTTGTAGGCCTGCCGGAAGTTTTGATTAAAGCGCAGATACTCCTGAAACTCGTTAAATTGAGGCTGCTCCGCCTGGGAGGGCCGGGGATTGGACTCATCTATCCGGGTAACCAGATAACCAAAATAATTATCCGGCAGATACTCGATGGGAGTCTTGTCCCAATAGCCAAAGATAAACTGGGCCTGGGGCTGAAGGCCGGAGAGGGCCGGGGCGCCGATAAAGGTGATGAGAATGAGGCCTAAGATAATGCCGGAGCCGATGGTCATCAGTTTGTTCCGCCGCCGTTTGGATTCCCCGGAGGAGCCAAAGGCGCCCTGGATGATCTTCCCCTTTTCCGGGGCCTTGGGCTTGCCCTCTTTTTTGGGGGAAATTTTTGCCGGTTCCGGGGGGATGAATTGGTGAATTTGGACCTGCTTGTCCTTGTCGTCTTGAGCCATGTGCCGTCCTTATCCTGCTTGTTCTGAGAGCAGGTCTTTCTTACCTAACCATAGCATAAAAAAACTTTCCCTGTCAATTTAGGAATAACCACCCGAGGAAAACAACCACTTTTTCCCCCAAAGAGGGAGAAAGTGGTTAGTGATTAGTGGTTAGTGGTTAGTGGCAAGAGGAATAGGCCGGGAGCGGATCCCCCACGTTATCTAAAAAATTTTCTCATGGAGGCACGGAGGACTCGGGGTTTTTGAATTTTTTCCCCCGTGAACTCCGTGTGCTCCGTGAGGGATAAAAGGCGACTGGCCCCACGGACACGGACGGAAAAAGTGATTAGTGGTCAGTGGTTAGTTCAGTGGTTAATATAGAAATTTCCCGGACCGGCGGCAGCCCTGATTTAGCAAAAAAAAGCCTGCCCCGGAGGGGGCAGACTGAAAAGCCGGGAAACCGGGTTTAACCTTGCCGCCGGGTAACCCGGAGGGCGTTAAAGATGGCCAGAAGGGCGGTTCCCACATCGGCAAAGATGGCCGCCCAGAGCCCGACCCAGCCCAGGGTTCCCATGGCTAGGATGACGGCCTTAACCCCCAGGGCCAGGATGATATTTTCGGTAACGATGCGCCGGGTTTTGCGGGCGATCCGGATGGCCTGGGGTATGCGAAGGAGGTTGTCGTCCATGATCACCACGTCCGCCGCCTCAATGGCCGCATCGGAACCCAGGGCGCCCATGGCAATCCCCGCATCGGCCCGGGCCAGGGCCGGGGCGTCGTTGATGCCGTCCCCGGCAAAGATCAGAGCCCCCCGGCCGGTTTTTTCCCCCGCCAGGCTGTCTAAAATGCCGACCTTTTGATCCGGCAGAAGGGACGGGTAGACCCGTCTTAAATTAAGCTCCCGGGAAATGCGCCCCGCGGCGGAAGGGCTGTCGCCGGTGAGGACCACCGACTCCTTAAGCCCCAGCTTTTCCAGATCCCGGAGGGCCTCGGCAACCCCCGGTTTGATCATGTCCCGGCAGGAGAGGCAGCCTAAGTAGGTTCCCCCCGCGGCCAGGTGAATGGCGGTGCCGTCGTCTTCAAAAAAGGGCCCGCCGATCCCTTCCTGCTCAAGGAGTTTCCGGGAGCCCGCCAGAACCGGGCGTCCCTTGATCCGGGCCTGAACCCCCAGGCCCCGGATCTCCTCAAAGCCCTCCGGTTCGGCAATTTCCTGGGGGCCGGTTTTTTGAAAGGCCGCGGTTATCGCCCGGGCCAGGGGGTGCCGGGAGTTTTTTTCCGCCGAGGCGGCCAGGCTCAAAAGTTCCTCTTCCGAAGCGCCGGGGGCGGTTTGGATCCGGGTTACTTCAAAAACGCCCCTGGTGATGGTTCCGGTTTTGTCGAAAACCACCCTTTCCGAATGGGCTAAGGTTTCCAGATAGTTGCCCCCCTTCACCAGAATCCCCAGCCGGGAGGCGGCCCCCAGTCCCGCAAAAACGGTGAGGGGAATAGAGATCACCAGGGCGCAGGGGCAGGAGACCACCAAAAAGATCAGCCCCCGGTAAAGCCAGGTGTTTAAGGGCTGCCCGAATAACAGGGGGGGAAGGAAGGCTATGCCCAGGGCAAGGATGACCACTGCGGGGGTATAGAACCGGGCAAAGCGGGTGATAAAAGTTTCCGCCTTGGCCTTGCGCCCCGCCGCCTCTTCCACCATTTTGAGAATGCGGGCGGAAGCGGAATCCCCGTAGCTCCGCAGGGCCTTCACCTTCAACACGCCGTTTAGGCTGATCATGCCGCTTAAGACCTCATCCCCGGGGCCCGCCGAGCGGGGCAGGGATTCCCCGGTGAGGGCCTGGGCGTCCAGTTGAACCTGCCCTTCCAGAATGATGCCGTCCAGGGGGATTCTCTCTCCGGGGCGGATGATAAAAAGGTCTCCCGGTTCAGCCTCTTCCGGGGTTAGGCTGATTTCGGCGCCCCCCCTCAAAATATGAACCTCGTCGGGCCGCAGATCCGTTAAGGCCCGGATGGAACGCCGGGAACGGTCAACGGCCTTTTCCTGGAAGTACTCCCCCAGTTGATAAAAGAGCATCACCGCCACGCCCTCGGAGAACTCGCCGACGGCCCAGGCCCCGACGCTGGCCAGGGCCATTAAAAAATTTTCATCAAAAACCTTTCCCCGCAGAATATTTTTACCCGCCCGGAGAAGTATCGGCCCTCCGGCAATAAGGTGGGCCGCCAAAAAGCCCCCCCAGATCGCCGGTTGGGGCAGGCCGGGCAGAAAGCGGGAGAGGAGGAGGGTTAGGGCGAAGATCCCTCCCCCCAGGCATAGCCGGAGGAGGATCGATTGGGGACTTTCCGCCGCCTCTGTTTTTTTGGCTCCGGAATCCCCGCAGCAGGCGCAGCCGGAAGCCCCGGAGCTTAGGGGTTTAGCCGGGTTAAGGGGGTAAGTCTGGGAACTGGACATCTTATTCTCCTATATATGAACACGTGTTCATATATTTAATTTACGTCCTTTTTCCCCTTCTGTCAAGAAAAATTAACTAAAAAACCCAAAAAAAAGTGAAAAAATTGAAGGTTCAGCTCCGGGGCTACTCTTGGATATGCACCAGCCCCACCGAGAGGATCTGGGTTACATGATCATCGCTTAGGGCATAAAAGACGGTTTTGCCGGCTTTATGGTATTTGACCAGGTTGGTCTGCCGGAGAGTCTTGAGCTGGTGGGAAACCGCCGATTGGCTGGCCCCGATAAGCTGGGCAATTTCCGCCACGCAGAGTTCCCGAACGGCCAGGGCCTGAAGAATCTTGATCCGGGTGGGGTCCCCTAAGATTCTAAAAAATTCCCCCAGGTGGTTAAGGAGGTTTTCCGGGGGGAGCTGTTGAAAAATATCCTCCAGCCGGAGGGTTTCCGGATCTGC
>JAISRN010000194.1 GCA_031273605.1 Spirochaetales bacterium
CCCCCCCCCCCCCCCCCCGCCCCCGGCCCCCCCCCCCCCCCCCCCCCCCCCAAAGAGCAGAAAGCGAAAACGCCCTCAAAAGGGTTGGGGAAGGAGAAAAAAGGATTTTTACATTCGCCAAATTCATTCGAATCCGCCTATTTAATGAGAATACAGGACCAGAAAAATTTTGTCAAGGGAGAAATTCATTTATGTCAGCGTTCCCCCTGTTGCCGAAACCGGGTTTTTCCGGTAGTCTTAATTATTATGGAAGAATCGGCGGTCTTAACCTTTATAGATGTACAGGGAAAACTTTCGGACCTGATGGACAACCGGGAAGATTTGTTTAACCGGCTTTTAACGCTGATCCGGGGTTTTCAGGCCCTGGAAATCCCCATTCTTTGGCTGGAGCAGCTTCCGGAAAAACTCGGGGCCACTCGGCCTGAGCTTGCGGCGGAGCTCCAAAAGACCGGCCGCCCCTTGGCCAAGACTTCCTTTTCCGCCCTGGGCTGCGAGGCCTACCGCCGGGCCCTGGAACAAACCGGGGCGCGCCGGGTTTACCTCTGCGGCATCGAAGCCCACATCTGCGTTTACCAAACCGCCCGGGACCTGCTGGCCCAAAATTACCGCCTCACCCTCCTGGCCGACTGCGTTTCCAGCCGCCGGGCCGCCGACCGGGAAACCGCCATTGCCGCCATCCGGGACCTGGGGGGCCGGATTTTAGGCCTGGAAGGCGCCCTCTTTGAAATCCTAGGCGACCCCGGCCACCCGGCCTTTCGGGAGATTTCCCGGCTGATAAAGCCCCTGGCTTAGGGGCGCCCCTTGATCCAAAACGGAGAGGGAGGGTTGGCTTTTTCCTGCCGGCGCTGCGGGGAATGTTGCTCCGGAAACATGGCGGTTTTTCTTAACCCCAGGGACATAAGGAACCTTGCCGGCTTTCTGGGGACGGAGGCGGAGGAGCTTTTTCGGCAGGGCCGGCTCAAACTTAGCCGGGGACAAAACGGCTTGATCCTTCCCCGGCTCCGTTTTGGAGGCCGTAGGCCGGGGTTCTGTCCTTTTTCCGAAAACCAAGCGGACCCCGGGGGAGAGACCGGCGGCCCCTGGCGCTGCCTCTGTCGTCTCCACGGCGGCGGGGAGTCTTCGGAGAAAAGCGGCAAACCCCTGGTCTGCCGCTTAAGCCCCCTGGCCCGGCGGGTGGACTTTTCCCGGCCCCGGGGCCGCCGCCCCTACACCGAAACCTGGGCGCTGGTTCCTCCGGTGGAGGGCTGTCCCGGCTGCTCACCGGCGGCGGATTCCCCGCTGGTCAAGGAGTATCGCCTTGCCAGGCTGGCGCCCCTTAGGGAGGAGTTGGCGGAGGAGGCGGCTTTTTTTAAGGCCGCCAAGGAGGGGCAGGAAGCCGGGCTGCCGGAGGAGGAGCTTTTTTTCGAACTTTTCGGATTTAAAGCCGCAGGGATTTCAAGCCCATCTTGCTCCTTTAGGAAAACTAGGGTATAATTTTTTTAGCGCCTCCCTGCCCGGCAGGCGATACAAATGAGAGGAGTTTCAAATGAGTAAAAAAGCCGTCCAGTTGGTTTCCCTGGAAGAGATAACCGAAGATTCCCTTTCCGAAATACTCAATATGGATGTTGCCGAGGAGCAAAAACGCTACATTACCTCCAATGCCAAATCCATTGCCCAGGCCCATTTTTCCAACTATTCATGGTTCCGGGCCATCTACAACGAAAAAATTCCCGTGGGCTTCATCATGCTTTATCTGGACCCGGATAAGCCCATCTATGAGATATGGCGCTTCATGATCGATTCCCGCTATCAGCGCAAGGGCTACGGTTCCGCCGCCCTGGGGCACTGCATCGACTTTGTCCGTTCCCTCCCCTATGCCCAGGAGCTTTTAGCAAGCGTCCTGCCGGAAAACGGCGCCGCCAGTTCCTTTTTTATTAAGCATAATTTTTTCTTTACCGGCGAGTGGCACGGCAATGAAAAGATCATGAAAATGGAATTCTAAAAATTTGAGGTTTCACCTTTTTCCCTCAGGGCTTTTCGCCTTTCTTTGCGATCCTCGACGATGTAATAAAGGGTGGGAACCAGAAAAAGGGTAATGAAGGTGGAACTCAGGAGCCCTCCGGCAATGCTCTGTCCCAGGGGCGAATAAACCTCCGAACCCTCCCCCAAACCCAAAGCCAGGGGAATAACCCCCAGAAGGGTGGTGATGGTGGTCATCAGAATGGGCTTTAGCCGGGACCGGGCGGCCCGGAAGATGGCCTGTCGTAAGTCCAGGCCGTCCCGGAGCCGGAGTAAATTAATAAAATCAATTAAAACAATGGCGTTATTCACCACAATTCCCGCCAGGGCAATGATTCCCATGAGGGAAACAATATTAAGGGTGGCCCCAAAGGCCAAAAGCCCCAGGGTAATGCCTATCAGGGCAAAGGGAATCGAGGTCATAATGATGAGGGGCTGGGTAAATCTTTCAAACTGAATCACCATCACGGCATAAACTAAAAAAACCGCAATGCTCATCACCAAAACCAGGGAGCGGAAAGAATTCATAATTTCCGCGGTGGTCCCCCCCACCTCCCACCGGACTCCGGGAACCAGGCCCTGGGCGTTTAGCTCCTCTTGAACCCTCCGGGAGGTCTCCCGGACATTGGGGTCCTTAAGCTCCGCCCGGACGGTAATGGAGCGGCTCTTATTCCGGTGGTTGATCGACGACATGGCGGTGCGGGATTCCAGTTCGATAAAATTGGCAAAGGACACCGGCTCCCCTGCGGCGGAGGGAAGGTTTAAACGGTAAAGCAGGTCCTCCGGAATGCGGCCCCCCTTTAAATCCGTGGTCAGTTCAATGGAAACCGGATCCCGGCCGCCGTAGTAATTTCCCACCGCAAGGCCGTTAAAAAGAATCCGGTTGGTATAGGCCGCGGCCTGGGGAGAAAGGCCCAGGTCGCCCATGTAGCGGGGGTTGAGTTTTAAGCTCAATTCCTGGCGGTTAAGCCTTGCATTGCTGTCCACCGAATTTACGTTGGGATCAAGGGCCATGATCCGGCTCAACTTTTCGGAGGCGGCAATCACATCCTCCAGACTGCTGCCGTAAACATTAATGGCAAAGGCCGCCCCACCCGTAGCCAGGGACAGCAGGTTGGAAAGGCCGCCGTTTTTGTAGGAACCCTTTAGGCCGGGGATCCGTCCGGGGAGCTCCCTGGACATCCGGTTGATAATTTCGGTAACGTGGGCCCTCCCCTTCCGGGGCGCCAGCCGGACCATGCCATAGGCGGCGTTGGCGGTGGTTCCGGCAAAAAAAGGAGAATTCTGGCCCACCACAAAGTAGGAGCTCTCGGTCTCCGGAACCACCTCCCGGATCAGCCTTTCCAGTTCCAGCGCCTTGTCCCGGGTCCGCTCCAGGGTGTAGCCGTCGGGGGTTTCCAGGGTAATCTCAATTTCCGCCATGTCCGTCTGGGCTAAAAATTCAAAACCCAGGAGGCGGAGGGACAGGCCGCTTATCACCAGGAGGGCGAGGGCGGAGCATAAAAAAAGCCGCCGGTGATCCAAAACCGCGGTGAGCATCTTTGTGTAGCCCTCCGCGGTCTTTTCCATTATCCCCTCCCAAGCGCCGGCTGCCCCGGGGCTCCGGGGCTTGGGGAGCTTTAACAGGCGGGCGCAGAGGAAGGGAATGACCGCCACGGCGGTTACGGCGGAAAAGAACAGGGCAAAAATAATGGTCCAGGCCACATCTTTCAGGATAATCCCCGCCAGGCCGGAAAGAAAGAGCAGGGGAACAAAGGCGGCTAAGGTTGTGGCGGTGGAGGCAATAACCGCCTGCCCTACCTCCTGGGCCCCCAGGGAGGCGGCGGTTTTTCGATCCTTGCCCATAACAAAGTGGTTTTGAATATTTTCTAACACCACAATAGAGCAGTCAACAATCATGCCGATAGCCGCGGTAAGGCCCCCCAGGGTAACCAAGTCCAGGCCCGAGCCCTTGGCCCAGAGGGCGGCCAGGGTAAAGAGAAGGGAAAGGGGGATGGAGAGGCCGATGATCAGGGTGGTGGAAATATTGTGAAGAAATAAAATAAGAACCAACACCGCCAGAACCGCCCCCATAATCGCCGAGGCCGCAACGGAGTTCATGGAAAGGCGGATGTTAATGGAATCGTCCTTGAGGTATTCAAAATTAATGGCCCCGCCGGTTTCCTGCCGTACCTCCTCCAAAATCCGCCGGCAGTCCCGGCTTATGCTTAAGGAATCCCCGTCGGACTGCCGGGTAATAAAAAAGGCCACCGAATCCCTGCCGCCGGCGATCACATAATTTTCCCGGTCCTCCTCTTCCTGGCTGACCCGGGCTAAGTCCCGGAGCCGGATGTAGCTCCCTTCCCGAAAGGCTATCACCTGGTCCTCAATCTCTCCCAGGGATTCGTAACGCCCCTCGGTTCGGAGGTTAAGATTCTGATCCTGAAAAACTCCCTGCCCCGCGGGGAGGGAAACATTGACGGCGGAAAGGATTCCCGCCAGGTCCAGGAGGGAAATCCCCAGGGCGGAAAGCCGGCCCAGGTCCGCTTCAATCTGTACCTTTTCCTGGCTTGCCCCCTGAAGGCGGACCTGAGCCACCCCGGGAATTCGGGAAAGCCGGGGAACAAGTTCCTCCCGGCAGTACCGGGAAAGCTCTATCCGGCTGCCCAGGCCCTCCGCTAAAATGGTCATCACCGGCAAGGCGTCGGTTGAGTAAGCCATGATCGAGGGAACCCCGGAAAGATCTTCCGGCAGGGAAGGGATGGCGGAATTGATTTTTTCCCGGATTTCCGGTATCTTATCCACCGCCTTCTCGCCATAGCTAAACTGAAGGGTAATGAGGGAAATGGAATCCTGGGAAGATGAGGTCATCTCCTCCAGTCCGGCCAGGGTTCCCAGGGCTTCCTCTAAGGGATTAGTTACCTCCCGTTCCACATCCTCCGGCCCCGCGCCGGGCCATAGGGAAAAAACCACCAGGGTAGGCATGCTCATCTCCGCGATAAGGCTCCGCCGCAGGTTGAGCCCGGCCATGATCCCAAAAACCAGGAGCACAATCATAAGCATAAGCACCACCGAAGGGTGCTTGATGCCAAAATCAGAAATTTTCATTCCACCTCCGGCACAACTTTTACTTTTTGGCCCGGAGACAAAAAGTGCTGCCCTTCCCGGATAAAGGGGTAATCCCGGTATTCAGGGGGGACTTCAAAAACATCCTCGTTAAAAAAATCGGGAACAAACTCCAAAAAGGCCGCGTTCCCCTCCTCGTCCACATACCAAAGCCGGTTTCCCCCCGTCAAAACCGAAAAGGGCAGGGAGTAAACATCCTCCCGGCGGTCCAAAACAAAGCTCAGGTTGACGGACATCCCCGGCCTCAAAATATCCTGATTTTCTATTTTCACCATATACTCGGTTAAAAAACTCCTGGTGGCCGGGGACACATAGGGAGCCAGGGAGAGGGGAATCAGCTCAAAACTCCGCCCCCCCAGGGCGGGAACCGTGATGCTGGCGGGGAGGGTAAAAAAGTTTTCGGCAAAGTAGCGGTAGTGTATTTCTGGCGCCCAGGCCTTAATTCTTATGTCCGCCAAATCCCCCAGGGTAAGGAGGGGGGTACCCGGCTGAACCGTAGCTCCCTGGATCGAATGATTCTGAAGGATCACCCCGGTGAGGGGGCTGCGGATTCGGGTGTAGTCCCGGTTTAACTGGGCCAGCTCGTACTGGGCCCGGGCCGCCTCGTAGGCCATCCGGGCCTCCTCGTAATTCTGCCGGCTGGCGGCCTGGTTATTGTAGAGGGTACCCAGCCGGTTAAAGGTAGACTGGGCGGTGTTAAAGGCCGCCTGAGCCTGAAGGTAGGTAAGATCGTAGGGCGCCGAATCCACCTGGGCCAGGGTTTCCCCTTCCCGCACCGGGGTTCCCGGGGACGCGCTTAAAAAGGTAAGGGTACCTGAGGCCCGGGAAACCAGGGTAATTAAGCGCCCCGTTTCCACCTGGGCGCTTAGGCGGATACTTTTTTCGATCATTCCCCGGCGGGGAGTCAGGATAATGACCGGCGCCACATAGCCGGTACCGGCAGCGCCGGACCGGCCGCCCAGGACCCAAAAGGCGGCGTCGGCAAGTAAAACCAGGCCCAGCATCACCAGTGCGGGGAGAAGAAAGCTACGCTTCATAACAATGGGATTCTCCTATAGCTCTTGTCCTGGTCATTTTAAAATTGACATTTTGAAATGACCTCTTTAGAATACTATAATGTTTACTTATAATAGAAAATACCTCCGGGGCCTTATTTTAGGAAGCCTCGCCGCCCTTCCCCTGTTTTCCCAGCCGGCGCCCCCCCTCCGGTGGGATCGGGACAGTTTATTGGCGGCAGCCCTTTCCAGCGCCCCCAGCCGGCTTTCCGCGGAGAGCCGGGCCCTCCAGGCGGGCGCCCTGGTGAAGGAGGCCCGGGCCGCCCGGCTGCCGGTACTCCGCTTTGCCACGGACCTGACGGCCCTGGCCCGGGAAGAGAGCCTTACCCTGGAAGCGGGCAGCTTCGGCAGTTTCACCCTGCCCATACCCCCCTATCCTACAATTACCCTCCCCCAGGAGGACTACAAGGTTACCCTGATGGACACTTTTCGGCTGGACTTTAAGCTGACCCTGGAGCAGCCCCTCTGGACCTGGGGCCGAATCTCTGAGTCTATCCGGGCGGCGGAAACAGGGGCCTTAGCCGCGGAGCTGGAAGTTCTTAAGGAGGAAAGCCGGATTGCCGCCCGGCTCGATATAAGCCTGGAGAGCCTCGCCTTTTTTGAAAAAATGCAGGAGATTCTGAACGCCCAGGGGGAGGCCGCCGAAAGGCTCTCCGTCCTCTCCCAGGAAAGCTACGAGTCGGGGTTTCTCCTGCGCTCCGAACTCTACGCGTCCAGGGTGGCCGCGGCGGAGGTCCGGCTGGGCCTCCAAAGCCTGGAAGAGAACCGAAGCCGGGCCCTCCTTTCCCTTAGGACCCTCACGGGGCTGGCAAACCTGGAAGCGGGGGACCTGATTCTCCCCTCCCCTTCCCCGGAAGCCCCCGACGGGGATCCCGAAGCCCTCATCAATCAAGCGGCCCTGGGCAACTTTGATCTCCGGCTCCTGGGGCTTAACCGGGAGGCGGCCCGGTATCAACTGGGGGCGGAACGGAGCCGCTCCTATTTTAAGCCGGACCTGGGGCTTTACCTTCAGCTTAACTACCGGAACCCGGACCTGCGCTTTCTTTCCGAGTCCCTGCCCCACGATAATTTTCTCAACCTTTCCGCCACCCTGGGAATCCGCAGCCTCCTTTTTGACGGCGGCGCCCAGTCCGCCCGGATAAAACGGGAAGAAGAAAATCTGGCCCAGGCGTCCCTCTCCCTGGAGGCGGCCCTGGCGGACCTAGGGGAATACATAAGGGGGACCCTGCTGGAACTGGAGCTTTCAGAGCTCAGGCAGGACTACATCCGCCTTCAGATTGAAGAGGCCAAAAGCCGGCACGAGCAGGCGCAAAACGAGGCGGCGGCGGGCTATGGGGAGGAACGGGAAAGCCTTATTCAGGAACTCACCTGGCATCTCCGGCGGCTTTCCCTTTTGCAGGAGCAGCTTACCGCCCGAATCCGGCGGATTGAACTGGCGGCCATCGTGAACCCGTAAGCGCCACATATTTTCATATCCCAGCCCCGCTTTCCCATAATATTTCCACAATTTCTCGTGTCGTTATATTTACCTTCATATCCCTTTTTCCGGGTTTTAGGCGAAAATTTTAACTTTTTTTGCCTAAAGCCCGGTTTTTTGCCGGTCCCTGCTATACATTATTCCCACTAGGCCTATTTTCAGGGTAGTCTATCTTGAAGCTCAGCCTAATTCTATGTCACTATTACATTTTCAAAAGGAGTTGAAACCATGCGCCGAGTTCATCTGAGTTTGATCCTGTTTACCCTCCTCTCCGCCTCCCTTTTTGCCCAGGCGGAAT
>JAISRN010000165.1 GCA_031273605.1 Spirochaetales bacterium
CGTATAGCCAAGGCTTTAGAGGTGAATGTGGCTGACCTGTTTGCCAGGGAGGAACCGGAATCCATGAAGATTATGGCCTCAAAACAGGAGATGAAAACCAGGTTTGAGAGGCTCATGAATAAGGCTATAGACGAGCTTTTTTGCTAGGAAATCAGCGGCTATCCCGTCCGTCCATCTTCCAAAACCGTTAAAATGAGGTATACTTACCTATGGAGGAGTTTCAGTATGTCAACCGTAAAAGCGTACTATGATGGCATTACCTTTTGCCCCATTGAAGCCCTGGATATTCCCAGGGGGAAAGTCGTTAATCTGACCATAGGTGACGACGATACATTAAACCCCGGCATAGCGAAAAGACTGGCCCAACTGGCGGCCATCAACGGTAATTTTGAAAGACTCAATGAAACGGAACCTCTCCCTCCTGAATTTGATGAGATACTGGCCCAACGGGTTAATATTTCCCGGGGGCTTGATTTGTGAGCGTTTTTGTCCTGGATTCAAACATTGTTTCATTCTACATACGGCAGAATCAGAAGATTATCCAGAGTGTTCAGGGCGAATTGATGGCGCAAAATGAGGTACTGGTGGGGCCTATCGCCTATTATGAAGTTAAGCGGGGACTCATATCGATCAACGCACCCAAACGCCTTGAGCAATTTTATGCCCTTTGTGCGGTGTTAGGGGTAGGCCAACTGGACAATACCATTCTGGATACCGGGGCGGAGATTTATCGCAACTTGAGGAATCAAAAAAGCCTCATTGAGGATGCGGACATCTTGACGGCGGCTTTCTGTGTGAATCACGGCTTTACCCTGGTGACCAATAATACCAGCCACTTTCAGGCCATTACCGGCTTGCGGTTTTGCGATTGGGTCTGAAAAGCCGGAACAGCCTCTCCATCTGACTTGAACCCTTCCCTCCACCCTCCACCTTTCACCCTCCTTCCTCCTTCCTCCCGGTGCAAATAAAATTGGTTTTTTGAATAAATTTAGGAATTTTTAAAAATTTTGCTTGACACATTGTGCTAGTTCAATCTATATTGTCATAGATGAATAGGACAATACAGGGATCCGAAACCGTCGTTCCGGCCGGGGGGATTAATTTCTCCCTGGACCCCTCCGACGGAACCCCCATTTACCGGCAGATCATCCAACAGATCGAGAACGCCATTCTCTCGGGGCGGATGCAGAACGGGGACCGGCTGCCCACCATCCGATCTCTGGCAGTGGCTCTCAAGACCAATCCCAACACCATTGCCAAGGCCTATGGGGAATTAGAAATTCGGGGAATTCTCACCACCCAGGTGGGAAGCGGCACCTTCATATCGGGCAAACGGCCCGAATTCAGGGAAGACCACCGAGCCCGCAAAATCCGGCAAGTCATGGAAAAGTTTGTCCGGACCATGGGGGATCTGGGGGTCGGTAAAGACGAACTTATCAAGATGCTGGGAGAAAAGGATGTTTAACTCAAAACAAAACGAAAAAGAATACCCCCTGATTAAAAATGTTTCCCGCAAAACCAGCCGGGACTGGACGGGGATCAAACTTTTGTTCCTCTTAACCGGCTTGGGTCTCGCCGCCCTGGGAATTGCCCTGGGGGCTTCCCCGGACCGGGCCTTGTGGATTTCCCTGGGGGCCGCCCTGTCCCTGGGGGTTTGCCTCATCCCCTCCCTCAAGCTGGTTAACGAGTGGGAGCGGATCGTGATTCTGCGGCTGGGAAAATTCCACCGGGTTAAGGGGCCGGGGCTTTTCTTTCTCTTACCCCTGATCGACCGGGCCGCGGGGCGCATCGATATGCGAATCAGGGTAACCGATTTTTCCGCCCAGGAAACCCTAACCAGGGATTCCGTAACCGTTACGGTGGACGCCCTCTGCTTTTGGCTGGTCTGGGACCCGGAAAAGGCCATTCTGGAAGTGGCGGATTACCAAAGCGCGGTGATCTTCGCTTCCAAAACCGCCCTGCGGAACGCGATAAGCAGCAACGATCTGTCCACCTTTTTAGAGCATGGGGAAGTTATCGCCCGGCGGATTCAGGAGGAGGTGGACCGGAAAACCACCGAGTGGGGCATCACGATTCAGTTTATCGAAATCCACGATATTCAGATTCCCTACGGCCTGCAGGATTCCCTTTCCCGGACGGCCCAAGCGGAACGGGAAAAGAAGGGGCGAATCCTTTTAGCGGATGCGGAGATTGAAATTGCCCGGAAACTGGAGGAGGCGGTGAAGATTTACGGAAACAACAGACCGGCCCTCAATCTCAAGATCCTTTCTATTTTAAATGAGGGGCTAAAGGCCGGGAACTCCATGATACTGGTCCCCAATTCCATTGCCAAAGAATTAAAGACCAAGGATATTTTTGGCCTGGAAGCCCTGACGGAACTTAGGCAAAAAGAGCAAAAAGAAAGCAAAGAGGTATAACATGACGGTAGTAAAAGCAAAAGACTTAATTAAGGATTACGGCCTAAACGGCAGCACGGTTCATGCCCTTAGGGGAATCACCCTGGAGTTTCAGTCCGGGGAGTTTGCCGCCATTGCCGGCCCTTCGGGGAGCGGCAAGTCCACCTTCCTGCACCTGGCCGGCTGCTTGGACACCCTCACCGGGGGGACCCTATCCGTGGGGGGGCAGGATGTGGCGAACCTTTCCAAAAAGCAGCTTGCCCTGCTGCGGCGAAACAGCCTGGGTTTTATTTTTCAGGCTTACAACCTTATCCCGGTGCTAACGGTGATGGAAAACATCGCCTTTCCCCTTACCCTTTTGGGAGTGGGAAAAACGGAAATCCGGGACCGGGTTCTTCAGGCCCTTCAGGAGGTGGGGCTGGAAGGTATGGAAAAACGGCGGCCCAAGGAAATGTCCGGGGGACAGCAGCAGCGGGTGGCCATTGCCCGGGCCCTGGTAAAACGGCCGGCCCTCATTTTAGCGGATGAACCCACGGCCAATCTGGATTCCAAAATCGGCCGGGAGATTCTTGAGATCATGGTTAAGCTCAACAAAAACGCAGGAACCACCTTCCTGTTTTCCACCCATGATCCCCTGGTAATGGATTACGCCCGCCGGATTGTTTATATCCGGGACGGACAAATTGAAAAGGATCAGGTTAAATGAACTTTGCAAGCCTGTTTGAATTAAAGCGCATGGCCTTCCGCAGCCTGGCCCGGCACAAGGCCAAAACCATTCTCACCTGCGCGGCCATTATGGTGAGCGTCGCGGTGTATATCTTTATGGATAGTTGGATCGCCGGCATGGAAAGGGAGTCCCGGCGGAACATCATTAACTACGAGCTGGGGGCGGCCAAACTTCAAACCAAGATGTACTTTGCTAAAAAGGACGAAATGCCCGCCTACGAAACTTTTCAGGACTGGGAAACCTACCGGGACATTCTGGATGAATCGGGCTACCATGCTGCGCCCCGCTACGTTTTTTCCGGCACCCTCTATTCCGCAACCGGCTCGGCGCCCATCCTGTTTAACGCGGTGGACCCAACTGCGGAAAAGCGGATGATGGCCTATACCGGCTACGTGGAGTTGGGGCGTTTTATCCGGGAGGGGGAGTTCGCCGTTGCCCTGGGGGCTATGACCGCGGAAAAACTTAAAGCCGGAATTCCCACCCGCCCCGCCGCTCCCGAGCTGGAAGAAATTTTAGCCTCGGAGCTTTTAAGCGCCGCCGACGGGGATTTTATCCGGTCCTGCTACGAGGCATCGGAAACAAAGGCCGCTGGGGAAAACCTTGCCGAAGGGGGGGAACTTCGATTTATCCTAAAACGGAATCTTCCCACCGGAGATTTTGACCGGCTCTGGGGCCTGATGGACGCCATAGGCCGGAACGATGTGCGGATATCAACGGTTATTGATCTTAAGGCCCTCCCGGATTCTATCCGCTGGGACAAGTGGGTTGGGGAACTTTGGCCGGAGCTTACCGGCTGGGAGCAGGCCCTCCTTGGAAAGCTTTACGAGCTTGACGAAGAGGAACAGCTTTACTTTTTCACAGGGGGCGGGGAAGATGAAAAGGCCGCGGCTCTGGAAGCCATGATCCGGGCCGGCTTTTCGGGGGCCATCCGGCATACCAACCAGGTGATCGATGTTAAGGTTGTGGGGATGGTAAACTCACCGGACCCCGCGAATAACTTTAATGTGGGTTACCTGCCCCTGGATATTTTGCAGGACGAGGCGGGGATGATGCTGGAGGGCCAGGTTACGGAACTCCTTATCCGGGACAAAAAAATGGGCGCCGCAGACATGACCTCACCCCTGGAAAATCCCAAAACAATTCGGGCCGCCCTGGAGAGGGGGCTCGCCCGGCGGAGTCAAACCCTGCCTTCCGAACTGGATGTCTTTTTCTGGATGGATTACATGGAGGATTACCTGGGCTACGAAGCCATGGAATCCGGATCGTCAAGAATATTTAGCTATCTTCTTTTCTTCCTGGCTTTTTTCGGCATATCCAACACCATGCTCCTGGCCATTCTGGAACGCACCAAGGAGATCGGCATGATGCGGGCCCTGGGGATGACCACGGGGCAGTTGTACTTTACCTTTATGATCGAAGCGGGCCTTCTGGGAATTTTGGGGGCGGCCTTGGGAGTCCTCCTGGGCTGCCTGATTAATATTCCCATGGTTAAGTACGGAATTGATTTTTCGGGGATGCTCGAAGAGCTGGGGGGAAACATAGGCTACCGGGTTGCCGGAAATTTCCGGGGCGCCTGGAAGCTGTCCACCATTATTGGCAGCATTCCGGTGGCGGCGGTTATTTCCTCCCTCATGGCCTTCTTCCCTATCCGGGGGGCGGCCAAGAAAGAGATCACCTCCAGCCTGCGGTTTGAATGAACCAGCCAATGAACATGAGGAGAGATCATGAATAATCAAGGAAGCATTACGCCAAGCCTTATCAAAATAGCCTTTCGAAACATCTTCCGGAACCGGCGGCGGACTCTGTTCTGCATTGTCGCGGTGGGTATCGCGGTGTTCTTCATCGTTTTGTATTCCTCCCTGATTTCCGGAATGTTAAAAAGCATGCACCAGGTAATTCAGGTTTTTGAATTGGGCCACGTCCGCGCCGTGTCCGCCCAGTACGAGGCGGAGAGCGAATACAGCCCCGTGCAGTATCCCGTGGCGGAGGGGCGGAGCCTGGCGGAGATAACGGCGGCCATCCGGGGCATTCCGGGGGTAAAGGCGGTGTTCCCCCGGATCAGCGCCATGGCGACCCTGCAGGAAAGCAGCGTCAAACACGCCACCCTCTGGGGGCTGGACATGGCCGGAGAGACGGCGGTAAATTATTTTAACCTTACGGATCGCACAGACGGGCTTGTCGAAGGCCGTTATCCGGGAAACGCCAACGAGTGCGCCGTGGGGAGCCGGTTCGCCGAAAAAACCGGCCTGGGGATTGGGGACCGCCTGCCCCTTAAAACCCTGTCCTCCCAGTTTTCCGACAAGATGTGGTCCCCGGTGATCACCGGAATTTTCCGCTTCGACTATGCCAAGCTGGACGGCGAAACCATCATTGTCGACTTAACCCGGCTCCAGCGCCTCTTGCTGCTGGAGGATGCCTCCCAGCAGCTCATCGTTTACGGAGATTCGGAGGACTCAAGCGGAAGCATTGCCCGGGAAATGAAAAAAATCCTGGGAGAGGGAAACGTGGTAACCGAATGGAAGGATCAGTACTGGATCGTTATGATGAATATGTACCAGCCCATCCTTACTTCCATCTACCTGATTTTTTTAATCGTAGCCTGTTTTCTCATCGTAAACACCGTCACCATGATCATCCACGAGCGGATCAAGGAGATTGGCATGATGGGAAGCCTGGGAATGTCCCGGGGTGAAATTGTGCGGGTGTTCTTTTTTGAATCCCTCTTTTTAGCCGCGGCCGGCGCCACCGCGGGGGCGCTTGTCGGGGGAATCCTTACGGGGATCGGCCAGAATTTTCCCCTCCGCTGGACCGCCCTGGCGGGGGAAAGCACCTTTGCGGCCATGCCGGCGGCCAATGCCATTTTTCTAGATTTTAGCTTTTCTTCCCTCTTTGAGGCCTGGGGGCTGGGGGTGCTAGTAGCCTCCCTTTTTACCCTGTTTCCGTCCTTAAAAAGCGCCTTTGTGGAACCCGTGGAAGCCCTGCGGAGATAAAAACAAACTTTACCGATCTTTTATTTTGGAGGTTTTATATGCAAAAGAAAATAACTGTAATCTGGGCGCTCCTGCTGTCCCTCTTTGGATGGGGGGCCCTCTGTGCCCAAACCCCCCGGGCGGAGGAACTCCTGCGCCGGGTCGATCAAAACGAGGTGTACCAAACCATTGAGTACGAAGGGGAAATGATTATTGAATATCAGTCCCGGCGCTACGTTAAAACCTTTCATGCCTGGGTCCGGGGAAACAGCGACAGTTTTATGGAGTTTACCAATCCCGAAGACCGGTTTACCCGTTATCTAAAGCGCTCAGGAAGGCTCTTTTTTTACTCCCCGGATACGGAGGAGGTTATCCCCATCTCCGGTCATCTTTTGAAAGAGAGTTTAATGGGTTCGGATTTATCCCTGGAAGATACGGTGAATAACGAAAGCCTGGAATCCCGGTTTAACGCCGCGATAGCCGGCGAGGAGGTTTTTAACGGCCGTCCGGCCTACGTGCTGGATTTAAACGCCAAAAACCGGGGAGAAAGTTATCCCCGGCAGCGGCTCTGGATAGACCGGGAAAATTACGACCTTCTTCATTACGAACTCTTTGCCCTCTCGGGAGTCAAGGCAAAGGAATGGACCCTTATCCGCTCGGAGGTTTTCGGCGCCCGGCGTTTTCCCGTGGAAAGTGAAATGCGGGACCTTCTGCGCCGGGACAGCCGGACAATCTTTATCATGCGGAATGTGATTTTGGATCAGCCCATAGCAGATTCTATTTTTACCACCCGCAACCTGGAGCGTTAAAATGAAAAAACATCCCGGAATTGGCTCTGTTGTCCTGGGCCTTTTTTTATCCGTCCTTTTTCCCCTGGGAGCGGAGGAAATTGGCCTCTCCCTCAATTCAAAAACCCAGGCGGACTTTTTTCAGGGCACGGGAAGCGCATCGGGGTTCCACTACGGCGCCGAGGAGTACGCCAACCTGCGGCTCCGCGCCCCCATCCGGGATCAGGGGGTTTTTTACGGGGCCTTTAACCTTACCGCCGCCGCCGGCTCCTCCGCCGCGGCCCTGGCCGCCGCCGGGCACAACGCCGCCGGGGTCAATTACGCGTGGGCCATAGAACTGGAACGGCTTTACCTTCACCTCAACGGCGATGCCCTGGTTTGGGAAGCCGGCCTTTTGCGAATCCCCTTTGGTTATTCCCCGGCCTGGGGGCCCGCGGATTTTCTTAACCCCCGCAATCCCCTACAGCCGGCCTCCCGTCCCCGGGCGGCCCTGGGGACCGTACTGTTTGCCTACCCCGGTCCCTCCACCAAGCTGGCCCTCTACGCCGCCGCCCCCAAAGAGGCCGCCGGAACCCGGGGCGGGGGGGCGCGGTTTGGCCTTTCCGCGGAGGGGCATACCAACTGGGGCAGCTTTCAGGGGCTGTACTTTTTTGAAGCCCCCTCGTCGGACTACCCCCGGGGGCTTCACCGGGGGGGCCTTTCGGTTAAGGCGGATTGGGTACTTACCTTTTTTGCCGAGGCCCTGTACCAGGGGAACCCGGAGAATCCCGATTTTGCCAAAAACCTGGCGGCCAGCCTGGGGGCGGATTATTCCCTGCCGGGAGGCTCGGTTCTCCTCACCGCCGAGTATCTCTACTCGGGGCTTTTATCCTCCACCGCCGCTTTGGGCCGGGGGAAAAATCACTACCTGAACTTTACCGCCGTCTATCTGATAAACGATTGGGCCGGCCTGACCTTTTCCTGCACCGCCGGTCTGGAGGACCTTTCTTTTCTTCCCACCCTGGCCTTTAGTTACGAACTTTTTCAGGGTCTCACCTTCAGTCTCTCCGCCCTGGTTCCCCTGGATAAAAAAACTTTCAACTCCGGGAATTCCGCCGGAGAGCTGGGGCCGGAAACTCTGGGCCGAACCTTTCAGGTGACCGCCGGAGCGGAGCTCAGATACTAGGGGGTTTTTATAAATTGACAAAGGAGCCCCGCCGTGATAGCCTATCGGAAAATAAAATAATTACCGGCGGAGGCGCGCCATGGTTTTCCCTGCAAAGGAGTTTCCTCTTTTATACCGGCGGCTCCGGCAAATCCAAAACCGGATATGGACCTTTAGGGCGCCTCTGGAAGCTGAAATTCGCTGTTCGGCGGAACCGGAAACCTTTGCCGAAGCCCAGGGCCGGGCCTTTGTTCCCATCAAACCCGGAACGCCCTGGGGGAAAAAGTTAAGCTGCGCCTGGCTTAAGCTCCGGGGAGAGGTCCCCCCGGGGCTTGAAAATCCGGCGGTCCTTCTCAACAACACCGGCGAAGCCCTCATCTACAACGCCCAGGGCTCGCCCCTGGGGGCCTTAAACCGGGTGTGGTTCCCCTTTGCCACCCCCCAGAGCGGTGGCGCCTTCCGGGCCCTTGATGTTCCTGAGCCCCTGGGCCCCCGGATTGAATTGTACGCCGATTGCAGTTTCAACGGAATCCTGATGTTCAACCTAGGCCGGGGACGCTTCGGCGGCGCCTACATCGGGGAAAGGGATTCGGCGGCCTACGACTTTTACTACGATTAC
>JAISRN010000031.1 GCA_031273605.1 Spirochaetales bacterium
AACAATAAAAAATATGATTTTAGGAACAAGGGATTTGTTCAAAGTATTGAAAAATATGAATATTAAAATAACACCTAAGAAATTATGTTTTTATTATCTGCCTGTAAAATTATTAACGGCAATATGGAAAATAGTAATGGGAACAAAAATAGCCGAATACGCAATGGCAAAACATACGATAGTTGGGAAAAAAGAGCTAAAAATACTGGAAAAACAATTTATGTCATTAAATAAAGATGGTATAGAATTGAAATACTATGATAAAATATGAAAGCAATTTTTACTGCCATAACAGGTTTGTATGCGTTCCGGGCGCTTGATAAAAAGTCAAGAACGGCCAAATATTTTAGTAAAAGATGATGATGCTTGGTTGCCAATTTATCAAGAAAACAAACGTACAACGACTCGTATAAAAAATATTTCTGTAAACAGTCCTCCATTAATAAGTTTGGAAGGCCTGGGAGAAGCTATCAATGATTTGCGCTTTGGTAAAGAGAGAGAAATTCGAACTGAAATTAATTGGCAGAATCAGCAAATAGAAAATGCAGTTAATAATGTTAATAAAATACTTGATAGCTCTTCAAAATTAAATGACCCAATGATACCGGATGGGATTAAAGCATATGCGAATGAAATTTATAATTCGTTACTAATAAAACAAAATAATTTAAATGAGCGAATTGGTTTAAATAATGTGATAATTGAAATTCAAATATAGTTGATAGTTGTGGCACAGCGCATAACAGGTCTGTTAACGCTGGTTCCGGATGGATAGGTCATTCCGCTTCGTGCAGACCTGCGGTCTGCTCATTCCCACGCAAAACCTCCGCCACATTTTGCCAGCCCTGGTCATCCGTTTCCGCGAAACGGATGCTTCGCAAAGCCCTTATTCGGGCTGCCAAAACGCATTAACCAGCCGAAACGGTAGGCGCAATTTTTTAAAATTTGTGAAGAATCATAATTGACTAAATGTATTGACTAAAATCTAAGAATATGATAAAAAATCATAGGGAGAATATTATATGAAATTTACTCAAATAAGGCATGCAACTTGTATAATAGAATTTGGCGATGTTAAGTTTTTAGTTGATCCAATTTTATATAAAAAGCATACATTAACCCCAATAAGGGGCGGCATTGCCTTAAATAATCCCCTCGTAGATATTTCTGTAGACATTGAAACAATAAAAAATATTGACATAATATTACTTACACATTTACATAGAGATCATTTTGATCCTGAAATTATTAATGTTTTTGGTAAAGACATTCCAATAGTATGTAGTAATAAATATAAAAATAAATTATCTGAATTTGGATTTTCTAATCTAAATTTAATAAATGATAAAATCGAATTAAAAAATATTGAAATTATTTTAACAAAAGGAAAACATGGAAGAGGCGCTGTCGGAATAAGTATGGGGAAATCATACGGTTTTATATTAAAAGTTAAAACCAATAAAATTTTATATATAACCGGCGATACAATATGGTGTAAATGTATTGAAAATGCGATAGAAACATATAATCCAAACTATATTGTAGGTTTTGCTGGTTCTGCAACCATAAAAAATTCACATATAACTTTAGACGAAAATGATATAAAAAATATTATAAAAAAAACATCAAAGGCAAAAGTCATAATTAATCATATGGATGCTTGGAATCATTGTTTTTTGACAAGAGAAAAATTAAAAAGCATATTAAAATATAATAATTTGTATATTCCCAATGATGGAGAAACAATCATATTATAAAACAGGGCAAATTACGCATAACGCAGGCCTGTATGCGCTGCGGGCGCGAAAGCGCCATCGGGATTGCGTTAGCCTTAGGTTAGTGCTGCGCGCAGATCTGCGGTCTGCACATTCCCATGCCGGCAACTATCACTATATTTCAACGAAAAATTGCAGGATCAAGATGGCTGTTATGCTTTTGATCAACAGATATATGATTTCTTTCGTCCTTTTATACCTCATTTTCCACTTTCTATCGATATAGCCATTTCTGCTTTCTGGCGCTATAACGAAGATATTGATACGGTTTTTTATGGGCGTTCCTTTTGGAATTTTTCGGAATGGCGGGAAGATAATGAGGGTGAAGAATTGCCCGAAGATTTACTTGACCTCTTTGAGTTTGACGATTTGCAGCTCCCCAAGGGGCGGGAGAATAGACCCCCACTGCGAATAAAAAACCGGCCTTAGAAAAATTTGACTTCCCCCCCCTTCCCCTGGTATGATAAAAACAGCATCCCTCAACTCTTACGTGAAGGAAGAAAGGCATGAACAGCGTTCCGATAAACAAGCGAATCGGCCATACCCGGCTGATTCCGGTGGCCGTCATTGATGATCCGGCCCGGGCGGCGGAAGCGGCCAAGGCGGTGGCCGCCGGCGGAGTGGATATTCTGGAAATTACCCTGCGCACCCCGGCGGGTTTGGCCGCCATTGAGAAGGCCGCCGCCGCCTGTCCCGATATGCTAATCGGCGCTGGAACGGTCCTCAACCTGGAAGCCTGCCGGGAGGCTCTGGACCGGGGCGCCCGGTTTATCGTCTCGCCGGGCTACGATCCGGCCCTGGTGGAATACTGCCTGAAAAGGGGAACCCCCGTCTTTCCCGGCTGCGTTACCCCCACGGAAATAACCGCCGCCCTTAATGCGGGGCTGGAAACCTTAAAATTTTTCCCCGCCAACGTTTATGGGGGAGTCAAGGCTATCAAAGCCCTCTCCGGCCCCTTTCCGGGGGTCCAATTTATCCCCACCGGGGGCATTGACCTCTCCAACCTTCAGGAATTCCTCATTCCCCAGGTCTTGGCGGTGGGGGGGGGCTGGCTCTGCGACAGAAAGGCGGTGAACGCCGGGGACTGGTCCGCCATTACCCAGGCCTGCGCCCAATCCCGAAGGCTGGCCGCTCCCGGCGGTCCGTAAAAAGTGAGGGCCCTTTAAAAGCAAAAACCCCCGAAAGGGGGTCCCTAGGGAAGAGAGGTGAACAATGAAACACCGGCAAAAGGCTTTCTTCCCCGGACTCCCCCTTCTCCTTTGCCTGGGGGTCCTGTTTTCGGGCTGTTCGTGGCTTCAGGGCGAGCTGGTCCTCCCCGTCAAGCTGCCGGATCTTCCCCGGGAGTGGCTTTCCTATCAGGGGACGATTCTCTTTCAGGTGGAGCACCCGGAGGCCGGCAGCCTGGGTATGGGGGCCCCCGGCGCCCGGCTGGAACTGCGGATCAACCGGGCAAGGAACTTCCCTATCCGGGCCAGGCCGATTTTTTTTGAACCCGGCGGCGGACCCCTGCCCGGCGGCGGGGGGGTGAAAAGCGCCGGGGGCGTTTATCCCTACTCCCTGTCCCAGGGGGAGCTGCGGCTAAGTTTTGCCGAAGGGGCCTGGGCCGAAAGCCTCTTTCCCCTGGCCCGGCAAACCGGCAGCCTGGACTGGGTGAACCTCCGGCGTTTGGGCCGGGATATGGCCCAGAAGGCCCCGGAAGATCCCTGGACCCTTGATCTCGACCGGATTGTTGAGCGCCTGGGGGAAAATAACTTTGCCGGGGGGCTTTTGGCCCTCCGGGTTCAACATTCCCTGGATCCGGGGATTTCCGAAGATTGGATTTGGGGGGATCCCTTTATCAAAAGTCTGGCCCTCCCCGAAGGGGGCTACCGGTTTTACGAGGGGCTGCACCGGGCGATATCCCCTTCCGGCGGCGCTTATCTGGATCTAACCATTGACGGCCGGGGCTACCGGGCGGCTCTGCACGGCGAAGGGGAAGCCCAGGTTCAGCTTTGGGAAGGGCTCTGGTAGGGGACGGGGTTTTGCCGGCCGCCCCCGGGGATTAAAGCCGGATAATGCGGCTGGTGGTCAGGCATTCCGCCCCGTCTTTGGTGATGAGAAAATCATTTTCCCAGCGCAGCCCCCCCCATTCCTGATGATAGAGCCCCGGTTCCAGGGTCATCACCATTCCCGGCTTTAGTTCGGTGTCCCGTTCTTTGTCCACGCTTAAAAAGGGCTGCTCGTGGCAGTCAATACCAAAGCTATGGCCCAGGCCGTGGGGCATGGTCCAGCCCCGGCTGCTGAAGATCTCCGCCGCCCTAAGGGCAATGCCCTGGGTGGAGCCGCCGGGTTTAAACATTTCGGCGCACTGGGTGTAGGCCCCTTCCACCAGGGTAAGCATCTCCTCCTGGGCCTTGGAAAGGCGGCCCTTCACCAGGGAGACGGTAACATCGGTGATGTAACCCCGGTAACTCACCCCAAAGTCGATAAGGGAAAAACCGTTTCCCCCAAATTCTCCCGCAGTATAGGGGGGGAAGGCGTGAATTCCCCAGCTCCGCCCCGGCCCGGCGGCCAGGGTTGGGAAACCCAAACCATCGCAGCCCAGGGTACGGGAACGGCGCTCCAGAAAAAGGGCGGCGTCCATCTCGGTGCGGAGATTTCCCTTGCGGATCTCCATTTCCAATTCAATGATCAGCCGGTTGGTAAAAACCGCCCCCTGCCGGATGATCTCCAGTTCGGTTTTGTCCTTAATCATCCTGAGCCGGCTAATCTTGTCCGAAAGCCCGGCGGCCCGGCAGGAAAACTCCGCTTCCGGAAGGGCCTCCCGGAGGGCCTTCATCCGCCAGATGGGGATCCCCGGAGGAAGCTCCACCGGGCTCCCCGCTTTTAGGCCGGCCCGGACAAACTGGTCCTTCAGGGCCTGGGGAAACCGGCGCTCGTACCGGCCGTAGGGAATCACCTCGTCCACCTGGGCGTATTTTTCCGCCAGAATCTCATCCCAGGGAATCAGAACGGTCCGTCCTTCCCCCGGGCCGGGGAAAAGAAAAAGAATGGCGTCCTGGGGCATCCCCGTTAGGTAGCGCAGGGAGGAATCCCGCCTCTCCTCAAAGTCCTCAATGACGGCCATCCGGATGTCCTGGCTTTTCAGCCACCGGAAAACTTCTTTTTGACGGTTTTGGAAGGTTTTATCTGACAACTAGGTTCACCAATTTATCCGGAACCGTGATAACCTTGAGCAGCTCCTTCCCTTCGATGAGGCTTTGAATCCGCGGGTTGTTCAGGGCCTCCCCTTCCAGGGCGGCCTGATTCAGCCCCGGAGGCAGGGAAACCTTGGCCCGGACTTTGCCGTTTACCTGAACCACCAGGGTAAGGAGGTCTTCCCTGGTGAGTTCTTCCTTCCATTCCGGGAAGGCCTCCCGGGAAAGACTTTCGGCATGGCCCAGCCGGGACCAGAGTTCTTCCGCCAAATGGGGAGCGTAGGGGCAGAGAAGCAGGATAAAAGGTTCCCAGATCCTTTTATTAAGATTTTCTTCTTTATATAATTCATTAACACAGATCATCATTTGACTGATGGCGGTGTTGAATTCGAGACGGGAGGTATCCTGATCCACTTTTTTGATGGTCCGGTGGAGGAGTTTTTCCAGGGCCGGGCTTAAGGGCTCCTCCGTCAGGGCCCGCTCGGTTCCCAGCCGCCAAACCCGGTCCAAAAAGCGGCTGACCCCCATGACGCCCTTGGTAGACCAGGGCTTGGAAACCTCAAGGGGCCCCATGAACATTTCGTAAAGCCGCATAGAATCGGAGCCGTATTCCCGAATCACCTCATCGGGGTTAATCACGTTTTTAAGGCTCTTGGACATCTTGGCCACTACCTGAATTAAAGTTTCACCGCTAGCCTTTTCCACAAAAACGCCGGGTTCCCTTTCTTCCACCTCGTCAATAGAAACCAAAGACTTGTTGGCCCGCTGGTAGGCAAAACTGGTGATCATCCCCTGGTTTATCAGCCGCACAAAAGGCTCCTTTTGCGAAACCACCCCCAGGTCGTAAAGTACCTTGTGCCAAAACCTCGCGTAGAGCAGGTGAAGCACCGCATGTTCCTGGCCGCCCACGTAAAGGTCCACGGGCATCCAGTAATCAATTTTTTCCTTATCCGCCAAGGCCCGGGGATTGGCCGGGTCCAGGTAGCGCAGGTAGTACCAGCACGAACCCGCCCACTGGGGCATGGTGTTGGTTTCCCGCCGGGCGGGCCCCCCGCACCGGGGGCAGGCGGTCCGCACCCAATCCTCAATGGCCGCCAGGGGCGATTCCCCGGTCCCCGTGGGCAGATAACCGGAGGCCTCCGGAAGGGTCAGGGGAAGGCTCTCCTCCGGCAGGGGAACCACCCCGCATTGGGGACAGTGAACCAGGGGCATGGGCTCGCCCCAGTAGCGTTGGCGGGCAAAGACCCAGTCCCGCAGCTTGTAGTTAACCGCGGCCTGGCCCAGGCCCCTTTCGGCAAGCCAGGCCGTGATGGCGGCAATGGCGTCTCCGGTGTTCATCCCGTTAAGCCAGTCGGAATTCACGTGGGGGCCGTCGCCGGTCCAGGCTTCTTCCTCCACGTTCCCCCCCTGAAGGACCTCAATAATGGGCAGATCGAACTTTTTGGCAAACTCCCAGTCCCGGCTGTCATGGGCGGGCACGGCCATGATGGCCCCAAACCCGTAGGAAATGAGCACGTAGTCCGCAACCCACACGGGAATCCGGGCCCCGTTGACGGGGTTAATCGCATAGGCCCCGGTCCAAACCCCGGTTTTGGTTTTGGCCAGGTCCGTCCGCTCCAGGTCGGATTTGCTATTGGCAGCCTCGGCATAGGCCGCCACCGCACCGCGCTGTTCGGGGGTGGTGATAGTTTGAACCAGGGGATGTTCCGGGGCCAAAACCATGTAGGTGGCCCCAAAGAGGGTGTCCGGCCGGGTGGTGTAGACCTTGATCTCCCCCCGTTCCCCTTCCAGCTTAAAAATAACATCCGCCCCCTCGCTGCGGCCAATCCAGGTGCGCTGGGCGGTTTTGATGGATTCCGGCCAGTCCAGCTCGTCCAGGTCTTCCAGGAGGCGGTCCGCGTACTTGGTAATGGCCAGGAGCCATTGGCGGATATTCCGGCGGACCACCGGAGTCCGGCAGCGTTCACAGGCCCCTTCTTTTACTTCCTCGTTGGCCAGCCCGGTTTTGCAGGAAGGGCACCAGTTGATGGGAATCTCCGCTTCGTAGGCCAGGCCCATCTTGAAAATTTGGAGGAAGATCCACTGGGTCCAGTGGTAGTAACCGGGATCGCAGGTGGAAATTTCCCGGTCCCAGTCGTAGCAAAACCCCAGGCTTTTAATCTGCCGGCGAAACATATTAATGTTGGCCTCGGTGGATATCCGGGGGTGGGTGCCGGTTTTAATGGCGTAGTTCTCCGCCGGCAGGCCGAAGGAATCAAAGCCCATGGGGTGCAGAACGTTATAACCCTTCATTTTGAGATACCGGCAGTAAATATCCGTGGCGGTGTAACCCTCGGGATGCCCCACGTGGAGCCCCGCGGAGGAGGGGTAGGGGAACATATCCAAAACGTAGCGGCGTTTTTCCCGGGGAACCGCCGGGTCCTCGGTTACCTTGAAGGTTTTGGAACGCTCCCAGAATTCCTGCCACTTGGCTTCGATCTCTTTGAAGGGATAGCTGCTCATAAAACTATTCTATGCAAAAGTAAGGATTTGGTCAATCGTCAAGCGTACCCTTGTCAAGCGTACCCTGGGTCGGCCCCTTTCTTTCAGGATCGGTTTTGCCGCTTAAAAAATTCAATTGACTTATTGCCCTAGAGGCTATAGCATGAAGAATCAGTAATAACAAGGAATAATATATGAAGAAAAATCACGTTTTGCTCCTCGTTTCTGTGGGAATGATGTTTTTTGGGTCTCTTTTTGCCGGTCTGGTCCAGTCCGATTTTGGAAAGATTACGGTAAAAAATGTACAGGTTGCCACTGATGAAGGCGCTATTTTGGGCGCGACACTGCTCGTGCCTAAAGGGGTATCCCCGGAAAATCCCGCGCCCGGCGTCGTTACCATACACGGGTATTTAAATTCCCGGGGTATGCAGACGAGTTTTTCCACAGAGTACGCCCGCCGCGGCTATGTGGTCCTTAACATTGATATGTTCGGCCACGGTAATTCCGGAACCGAAGCGGCGGATACGGTGGCCGCTCAGCCCGCGGTACGCTACCTTTCAAGCCTTGCCTTTGTTGACAGCAACAACATAGGGATAGAAGGACATTCCAAGGGCGGATTGGCCGCCGAGCTCGCGGCAATCAGCCTGCCCCCGGGAAGCGTTAAATCGGTATTGGCCATAGGTTCCGGCCTTACCTGGCCGGGCTATTATGGGATTGAGTGGCCGTCAGACATGCCGGTAAATTACGGCACGATATATGGCACCTACGATGACTTTGGCTGGCTGATGTGGGCGGAGGATCACAGCGCCCATAAAAACGTACCCGCCTATGCCAATTACAGTCCGGCCATGTTGAAAGCCTGGGGTACCGATCAGCCTGTTGAAGAAATGAAATGGTACGGCAGCAAGGCTGCAAACACCCTGCGTATCCTCTATCAGCCCCATGAGATACATACAAAAAATCACATCTCCATTACTTCCGCGGCCTACGCGATGAATTTTATGAACGAAACCCTCGTGGGAGGCAACAAGGCCGGCCTCGCGGACAGGAGCCAGATTTGGTTCTGGAAGGAAATTTTCACCACCATTTCCCTTTTGGGTATGTTTGCCTTCCTCTTTGCCTTCGGCAACTGGCTTTTGGCTCTGGGCAAAAACAGCGAGTATACGGCCGCCCCCGCTCCGGGCACGGCGGGCATTAACCTCCGTTTCTGGATCATGCTGATCCTAGGCGCCGCGCTGCCCGCCCTAAGTTTCTTCGGATTTATGAACTTGGGAGAAAAGGTTCTGCCTTTAAGCCGTCTCTTCCCCCAGGCCACCTCAAGCGCCGTTGGTTTCTGGGCCTTTGCCAACGGACTGCTTACCCTGGCGCTGCTCATTATTGTGTACCTGGCCTTCGGCAAAAAAGAGGGCGTGAGGGCCGGCGATTGGGGCTTTAAAGCCGGCGCGAAAAACACCCTGCGCCAGATTCTGCTTGGCCTTGCCACGGCTTTCGGCGCTTATCTATTGATAGGCGCGGCCGGTTTTTTCTTTAACGTTGATTTCCGCAGCTTTACCATTGGTTTTATGCCCCTGACCTTCGCAAAGTTCCAGGCCCTCTGCGCGTATTTTATCTTCTTTGCGGTCTTTGCCCTCTGTAACGCGTTGGCCCTGAACGCCTCGTACCGTTTTACCGGGGACAGTTTTGTTAAAACCGCCCTGTTCAGCGTGCTTGCCAACGTCGGCGGCATGGTAGTACTCATTATCATAGGCTATGGCGGTATGCGTATCCTGGGTTATCTGCCTTTTAAAGACACAGGCTGGTCCCTGCGTATTATCGAGGCCATGTCCTTCCTCGTATTCCTGCCTCTGGCGGCGCTGCTCAACACATGGTTCTATAAAAAAACCGGGGCCATTTACATGGGCGCCGTCATAACGGCTTTGCTTCTGGTTTTTTCCACGGT
>JAISRN010000078.1 GCA_031273605.1 Spirochaetales bacterium
CCTCCATGAATTTCAGAACCCCACCCGGATGCTCACCACCACCGTGGCCATTGCCGGAGGAACCCTGCCCCGGCTTCCGGTCATAAGCCGGGAGGAAATTCCCAAGGACCGGCTTGAGGAATGTCTCAAGGTTCTCTACCGGAAGAAGGTGGAGGCCCCCCTGGGCTGCGGGGACGTTATCGTTAAAGATATTTGTCAAACCGGGGTGGATGTGCTGGCCTCCCGCTCCATGGAGCGAAAACGGGGGTAATTGAAGGGGTTTCAAAACTGGTTATTTTAAAGTAGCTTGAACTAAACTATAAAGAAGGAAAGGAAGACTAACATGGACAAAAAGGACATCATTCAGGGTTTGCAGGCCCTGTTGGGGGAGGATCGGGTTCAAACGGCCCCGGAGATCATCCGAAAAGCCTCCACGGACTATATCGGTTTCAGGCAGTACGAGCGGTTTGACGGCCAGGATTGGGTTCCCAAGGCCGCCTGCGTGGTTCAGCCCCGCAACACCGCCGAGGTTTCCCAGGCTTTGGCCTTCCTCAACAAGCACGGCCTTTCCACGGTTCCCCGGACCGGCGGGTCCAGCGTTACCCAAAGCATCGAGCCCGAGGAGGGGGGGGTGATTTTAGACGGTCAGGAGATGAACGGGGTCCTTTCCCTAAACGAACAGGACATGATGGTAACCGTCCGGTGCGGAACCCCCCTGGAGTACCTGGAAAATTACCTCAACCGGCATGGCTACACCGGAGGCCATTTCCCCCAGTCCCTGCCCCTGGCCCATGTCGGCGGGCTGATTGCCACCCGGAGCATCGGCCAGTTCTCCACCCTTTACGGGGGCATTGAGGACCTGCTGGTGGGGCTGGAAGCGGTTTTGGCGGACGGGGAGGTTATCCGGATTAAGAACAGCCCCCGGCGCTCCGTGGGGCCGGACCTGCGGCACCTCTTTATCGGCAGCGAGGGAATGTTGGGCTTTATTACCGAAGCCACCCTCAAAATATTCCCCTACACCCCCGAAACCCGCTGGATGAATTCCTGGGCCATCCAGGGAATGGACCAGGGGCTGGCCCTGATTCGGGAGGTGATGACCACGGGGTACCGTCCCGCGGTGGTCCGGCTCCATGACGCCGAGGAGGTTCAGAAGATGTTCGGCGACGCCGTTCCCGGCGGGTCCTCCGTCCTCCTCTTTCTGGCTGAAGGTCCCGCCCCCATCACCGCCGCCATCGGCCAGGGAATCCGGGAGATTGCCGGCCGCTATCCGGTTCAGGACCTGGGGTCCCGGCCGGTGGAGTCCTGGCTGCAGACCCGCAACGATGTCTGTTACCGCATGGATGAACCGGTTTACCACAAACAGGGCATGGTGGCGGACACCTGCGAAATTTCCGCCCCCTGGTCGGCCATCGGCGAAATTTACGGGGCTGTCATAGAACGGCTGCCCCGGGAAATGCCTAACCTGGTTTTTATCGGCGGCCATTCCTCCCATAGCTACGTTCAGGGAACCAACATTTACTTTACCTTCTCCTTTCTCGTGGACAAGGGGGTTGAATCCGCCCGGCCGGATTACATGAAGGTCATCACCGTTATGATGGAGGAGACTTTGAAGCGGGGGGGCAGCATTGCCCACCACCACGGATCGGGGAAGTACCGCACCCGGTGGATGCCCGAAGAGCATGGAAGCTCCTATCCCCTGCTCCGCAAACTCAAAAGTTCCCTGGACCCCCGGGGAATCCTGAACAGGGGAGTCCTGCTGACCGATTAGGGATTCAGGGGGAAGGTTTGATGGGCGTTGTGAAAATTGCCGTTTGTTTTAAGGCCGTCCCCGATTTTGACCGGGTGGTTGAGGCGGATTGGGAGAATTTTAGCCTTGCCGGGGACCTGGGCTATGTTCAGCGAATCCTGGGCTGCTTTGACGAGAGCGCCCTGGAAACGGCCCTGAGGCTGGGTTCAGCCTGGGCGGAGGAGGGGAAAACCGTCGAGACCGCCGCCCTCACCGCCGCCCCCCTCCCTTCCCCCCTGGTTAAAACCCTCTTTGCCGCGGGGTTTGACCGGGTGGCGGACCTCTCCGGCCTGCTCCGGGGCGGCCCGGAATTCCGGCCCCGGCAGACGGCGGCCCTCCTGGGGGCCTGGCTAACCTCCTGGGGCTTCGATCTCATCCTGGCGGGCCGCCAAGCCGGATGGGCCGACAGCGGCCTGGTTCCCCTTCTCCTGGGGGAAACCCTGGGCATCCCGGTGATCACCGAAGCCGAAACCCTGGCCCCCTGTCCCGGCGGGATCGAGGTCCGGCGGCTAAACGGTACCCGCCGGGAAGAGCTCCGGGCCAGCCTGCCCCTTCTGATCACCCTGGGCAACAGCCCCGTGGCGGCCCTGAGGGCGGTTACCCTGGGCGCCCGGATGGCGGTCTCCCAGCGGCAGGCGGAAAAACCGGAGCCGGAGGCCTTTCCGGGCCTGGGCCTTTCGGAGGAATTCCCCGGCCCGCCCCGGTTTATCCGGGAAACCCGGTCTAAAACCTGCCGCTTCCTTCCCGGCGGGGAGGACCTTCCCCAAAGCCTGGCCGAAGCGGGGGCCCTCCTGGGGCTTAAACCGGGGGAAAAACCATGACTGTTGCCCTGGTCCTGCCCCGGAAGGGGGACCCCGCCGGTCCGGCCCTTTGGGAGCTCGCCGCCCCCTTGCTGACCCCCGGGGAGGGGGTGGAACTTTGGCTGCCCTCGGAAGGGGAGGGGGAAGAGGGCTGGGAACTTCCTTACCACGAAGCCTATCTCCGCCGTCTGGAGGCCCTTTGGGAAGGCCGCCGGCCGGAGCTCATCCTCTTTCCCGAAACCGTTCCGGGGCACGAGTTGGGGGCCCGGTTCAGCGCCCGGCTGGGCTGCCCCTGTTTTACCGAGGTCCGATCCTTAAGCCGGGAGGGAAACCGGCTCCTCCTCCGGCGGAGGGTCTGCGGTTTTCATTTGGAGGCGGAAAGCCTTCTGGAAACCTTTCCGGCGGTTCTCACCGTCCTGGGAAAGCCGGGGAATCAAGGCCCCTCCCTCCCGGAGCTTCTCCCGGTCCGGGGGGAGGCCCTTCCCCTCACCCTGCCCCGGTGGCTTCTGGAATACCGGACCGGGGGGAAGGGACCGGCCAACCCCCTGGAAACCGCCCCCCTGGTCTTTGCCGGGGGACGGGGCCTGGGGAGTCTTGCCCTCTGCAACAGGCTGCGGGGGGCTGCGAAAACCTTAGGGGCGGCCCTGGGGCTAAGCCGGCCCGGCGCCCTCAACGGCTGGGGGCAAATGGAGGAGATCATCGGTCAATCCGGGGTTCGTACCGGGGCCGAAACCTGCCTGGCGGTGGGGGTTTCCGGGGCCGCGGCCTTTATGGCGGGAATCGAGGGGGTCCGTACCCTGATAGCGGTCAACCCCGACTCAAACGCCCCCATTTTTCAGTACGCCGACCTGGGAATCCTGGCCACGGCGGAGGAATTTTTAAGCGCCCTGGAGAAGGAGCTGGCAGAGAAGGAACCGGGGGACCGCCATGACGGGTAAAACCGAAACAGACCTCAAACCCTGCCCACCCGGTTACTGCCTGGATGAGTCCCGCCTTTCGGGGCAGGCGGAGTTTATCGCCTTCCCGGAAAACCCGGAGGAGGCCGCCGGGGTTATCCGCCGGGCCGCCGAAGAAGGCTTTCCCCTCACTATTCAGGGCGCCCGGACCGGCATTACCGGAGGCGCGGTTCCCCGGGGGGGACTCGTCCTCTCCACCGAAAGGATGAATCGGCCCCTGGAGTTTTTCCGGGACTCCCAAGGGGCGCCGGTACTCCGGGTTCAGCCGGGAATGAGCTTTGAAGCCCTGGGAAATCACCTGAGCCGGGGCCTTCCCGTCCCCGAAAGGGGGCTGTACTTTCCCCCCAACCCTACGGAGTCCACCGCTACCCTGGGGGGAGGCTTTGGGTGCAACGCCCAGGGGCCTAACTCTCTGCGCTGGGGCGGCCTGGGCGCCCACCTGCAGGACCTCACCTGGATAACCCCCGCCGGGGAGATTTGGACCCTCCCCCGGGGGCGGTACCGCTTTGACGAAACCGGCTGTCCCCTTCCCGGGGGAAGCCGGCTTTCCTGCGATTCCCTCCTTCCCGCCGGGGGAAGCCGGTTCCTCCATCCCAGGCCGGGGCTGGACCTGCTGGATTTTCTGGCCGGCAGCGAGGGGCTGGCGGGGTTTGCCGGGGAACTCTCCCTCACCCTCCGGGGCTTGCCCGCCGCCGCGTGGGGGGTGGTTTACTTTTTTGAGGAGGATTCCGGGGCTCTGAACTTTGCCGAATCCCTAGGGCAGTGGCGGGGGGAAACCTCCGGCGGCGAAGCCCTTACTACCCTGGAGTACTACGACCACTCCTCCCTGGACCTGGTCCGGAGCGGGGCCTCCCGGACCGCCGCCCTGCGGAGCCTTCCCCCCCTGGATTCCCCCTGGAAGGCGGCCATTCAGGTGGAACTGGAAGGGGAGGATTCCCCCCTGCTGGAGGATATGCTGACCGGGCATCTGGAGTTGTTTCGGGCCGCCGGGGGCCGGGAGGAGGACACCTGGGCGGCGGGCAGCCTTCAGGAGCTTGAGAAATTCCGCCTCCTCCGCCACGGGGTACCGGAACTGATCAACACCGAGCTTGACCGGCTCCGCCGGGAATTGCCGGAACTGCGCAAAACCGCCGGGGATTTTGAGATTCCCCCTCCGCTGGCCAGGACTTACCGGGAAACCTACCGCCGGGACATGGAGGAGGAAGGGCTCCGGGGTTTTGTTTTTGGCCACCTGGGGGAAGGGCGGCTCCATGTGAATCTTCTGCCCCGGAATGGGGAGGAAATCCGCCGGAGCCGGACTCTGCTGGATCGCTGGGCCGCTTTAACCGTGGGGGACGGCGGTTTGATCGCGGCGGAAAACGGAATCGGCCGGTTGAAGGGGGGCCTCCTCCGCCGTTACGGGTCTCCGGAACGGTGGAATCAGATTGAATCCTTCCTCCGGGTCCTGGACCCCGGCAACCGGCTGGGGGGAGTGGAGATCCTGAATCCCCCGGAAAATGGGGAAGGCCGGACGTGAGGATCGGGGTATGTATTAAGCAGGTTCCCGGGGGAAGCGCCCGGATGGACGGGGAAACCGGCCTCCTCATCCGGGGTTCCGCCCAGGGAGTCCTTAACCCCTACGACTACTTTGCCCTGGAAGCGGCTTTGCAGGCCGCCGCCTCCCTGGCCGGTCCGGAAGGCCCCGGGGAAGTAACCGCCCTCACCATGGGTCCTCCCCAGGCGGAGGGGGCCCTTCGGGAGGCCCTGGCCCTGGGGGCCGGGAAGGCCCTGCTGCTCTGCGATTCCGGTTTTGCCGGGGCGGACGCCGCCATAACCGCCCGGACCCTGGCCCAGGGCTGGGAAAAGCTGGGGGTTCCGGAGCTGATCTTCTGCGGCCAGCAGACCACCGACGGGGATACCGCCCAGGTTCCCTTTGCCCTGGCGGCCCGGCTCGGCATTCCCGCAGTGGGCTGGGTCAAGGCCATTGAGTATTTCCGGGCAGAAGGGTTTTCGGTTTTGCAGGAACTTTCCGGGGGGACGGTCCGGGTCCGGGGGGGCTATCCGGCGCTTTTTGCCATTGGGCGGGAGGCGGTTCAGCCCAGGGCCGCCAGTCTGCCCCGCCGGTTGGAAGCCCGAAGGGCGCCTGTTACCCGCTGGACCCTGGCGGACCTGCCGGATCCTGCGCCCCATCGCTACGGCCTGGCTGCCTCTCCCACCCGGGTTAAAAGGATCTACGCCCCCCTGGGGGAAGCCAAAACGCCGCCCCTCCGGGTAGACCCCGGCGAAGCCGCGGCCCTCATCCTGGGGGCTTTGCCGGGCAGGGAAGGGCAGCCGGTCCCGCCCCCTTCAGGCGGCGGAGGTCCGGGGTGATTCCCTACACCAGCTCCGGGGCGGAGCGGCTCATTTTGGCGGGACTCCAACCGGGGCCTGAGGGGGTTCATCCTATTTCCCTGGAGATAGCGGGGGTGGCCCGCCGCCTGGCCGGGGAGGGGGGGTTCAGAACCGCGGGGGTGTTCATTGCCGGGGAACTCACCCCCGCCGCCCGAAGGCAGTTGGAAAACTGCGGCCTGGCAGAGGTCCGGCTTTACCTTAACCCCGCCTTCCATCCCTTTGTTCCGGAACAGCAGGCCCCGGCGCTCCTCCATTGTGTGGGGGAACTGCGGCCGGAGATCCTCCTCCTGGGGGCCACCCCGGAGGGCCGGAGCCTGGCGCCCCTGGCGGCGGTTTCCCTGGAAACCGGCATTACCGCGGACTGCACCGCCCTGGCCTTAAACGCCGGGGGCCTTTTGGTACAGACCCGGCCCGCCTTTGGGGGGGGGCTTATGGCGGAAATTCTCACCCCCCAGGCCCGCCCCCAGATGGCCACCCTCCGTTACGGAATCTTTCCCCACCGGGCGGCAGGGGAGGGGGGAAGCACCCGGCTTGTTCCGGCGGATCCGGGGCCCCTTCCCCCGGCCAAAACCCAGGCGGAGGCCCTAACCGCCCCTGCCGCCGGAGAGGAGGCTCCGGTGGTGCTGGCCCTGGGGGGGGGAGTCCGGGCCCGGGAGGATATTGAATTTTTTCAAAACCTAAGCCGGGTCCTGGGGGCGGAACTTATGAGTTCCCGGAGTCTGGTGGAACGGGGCTGGTTCCCCCAAAGCCGGCAGATCGGCCTAAGCGGACGCTGCGTTGCCCCGGAGCTCCTCATCACCCTGGGAATCGCCGGTTCGGTACAGTTCATGGCGGGGATTCAGGGGGCCCGGAGGATCTGCGCCCTCAACACCGATCCCGCCGCTCCGATTCTGCGGATTGCCGACATTCCCCTCATCTGCGATCTCTACGAGGCCGCCGCCCGGCTTTGTCCTTAGGCCTTTTATCCCGCCTTCATTATCCGGCCCCCATTATCCGGCCTTGAAATTATACACCGGAACTAACCGCCTTTCGACCTCCACGGTTTCGCCGATGTAATCCAGGATGTCCCTGGGCCGTTTATAAGCCATGGGGCTCTCATCCAGGGTATCCTTATCAATGCAACTCGACCAAACATGGCGCATCTGCTTCCGGTATTCATCCAGGGAAAGGCCCTTCCGGGCCTGGCCCCGGGCCATTTTCCGGCCCGCCCCGTGGGGAGCGGAATAATTCCATTCGGCGCTGCCCTTGCCCCGCCCCAGGACGGCCCCCTGGGACATGGAAAAGGGAATCACCACCCTTTCATCCTGATGGGCGGAAATAGCCCCTTTGCGGATCACCTTATCCGTAAAATCAAGATAATTGTGAACGCTGTCCACATATTCCCCCTTATCAAGGGGAACCTTAAAAAACCCTTCGGCAATGGCCGCCGCCATGAGGGCCCGGTTTACCCTGGCGTAGCGCTGAACCAGGGCCATATCGGCCAGGTAATCCTCCGCATAGCCGCCGGAAAGGTACTTAAGGGGGCTCTCCTCACCGGTTTCCCGGAGGGCAATTATTTCGTGATATTCCGCCGTACGGGCCCCCAGGATACGGGAACCCGAATGAATTAAAAGCCAGCGGTTGTGATCTTCGTCCCTGTCAATTTCAATAAAATGATTGCCTCCCCCCAGGGTTCCCAGGGAGGCCAGGACCCGATCCGGTGAATGTTGTTGACGTTTACACAATTCTATAACGGCCTCTTTAAACCGGGAAGGGCTTTCCTCCCCCGGCTTGGCGGTCCAGGATACCATGGCCTCCCAGCGTTCAGCCAGGGAGGAACGGACCTCCATTCCGGAGGGAATGTTTTTGCGGATAAAGGCGTCCAGCTTATCAAACTGTCCTTTCCCCCGGCCAAGATTGCAGGCGCACACCCCGCAGCCAATATCGACCCCCACCAGGGCGGGAATTATCCGGGAATCGCAGCTTGTGGTAAAGCCGATCACCGCCCCCTTTCCCAGGTGAACATCGGGCATAACCCGCACCTTGGTTCCCGCAAAGCCGGGGTGATCAAGATACACCCGTATCATATCCTCGCAGCCGGGCTCAAGGGCCTTGGCAAAAACAACCGCCTCATTGTACTTTCCTTTTACTAAGATTCCCCGGGGAGCTTCTATGCCGCTCATTATTTTTTCTCCTTGTTTTTTGCAGCCGGCCCGGCAAGGGGCTGCAGGGTTTCTCCGTCGTAGATGCGGATGGGATTTCCCCGTTCCAGCTCGTAATGACCGTGCCTCCTATCCGAGCGGCCCTGCCTCCGCCGGTCCCGGCCCTCCTCTTTAAAAAGACCGGCCAGGCGGGCCAGGGCCGTTTTCTTGTTGATAAGTTGGGACCGTTCCCCCCGGGCGGAGGCGCTTTTTCCCGTGGGAATGTGTACCGCCCTCACCGCGGTTTCCGTTTTATTGACCTTTTGCCCCCCCGGCCCTCCGGCAAGGGCGGTTTCAAACCGTACGTCCCGGGGCGAGAAGGGGGTTTCTTTTTGGGGTCCCCCATAAAATTGCACCGAGATAAACCAATTCTTTCGCCTGTGATGGGGCCGGTAGCGGCTTTGCCATACCCACTGTACGGTTCCGCTCCATGATAGGGCAAAAGACCGGGCGCCCCGGCCTTCTATGGCAAGCAGGCATGATCTGAGGTTTTCCCCCAGGCGGGAGGGCTCCGTCTCAATAACCCTGGCCGTGATGGGGATTCCCCCATGGGCCAAATCCGCAATTTCCCTTAAAATGATCCGTTTTGTTAGGGCCGCGGCATAAGCGCACTCCTCAGGTCCTTGCCCTGAAGAAATGCCGAGTAAGACTGAATTCATTTGTACTCCTGACCAATACACGAGCGATGGCAGGCCCAGCGCCGCTTAAGCGGTTCTGGCTGCCCCTATACCGGTAAGAGCCTGGTTAAAGAAGGGCCGGGTAGAAGGGTTTCCCTGTTATCGGCGGAAAACGGAGGCTTGAACCGGATGATTTAGGGGAGAGAAGTTAGGCAGGGCGAATTTCATTTTTGCCTCCTGAAAAAATAGATTTTGAAGCTGTGCCTTACAGCTTACACCAAAACGCAAATTGCGTCAAGGCCGCGAATTGCGCCGCGGGACCAGGGCCAGCGCATATAAACTCATTTTGACTGAGGCAGTTCCAAAATGTCAGATTTTGGAACTGCAACTTCTGAAAATGGCACGTTTCGCAAGGCGCAAGCCAAAGTTCGCCTTTGGC
>JAISRN010000097.1 GCA_031273605.1 Spirochaetales bacterium
GAGAGCATACTAGCCGGGCGGGAGAACTTGTTGAAGGACTTGCAGGCGCGGCTAAACGAAATGTCCGAAACCTACAGGACGCAGTCGGCCTTATCGGCGAAATACGAAAAAAGCTCAAGGTTCTGGAAGACTTTTACGCTCATAGCGGTCCCGGCCGCGGCCCTCCTTAGCGGCGGCCTGGTGTGGGCTTTGAAATAAGGTAACGCAAAGGCAGCGCAGGGGTGACTGACACCGCTTTCTCTTTTTGTTTCTATGCATTTATCCCGGGGGATGCTGCCAAGGGCATTGACGACAGTGAGAAATTATCCTATACTTGACGTGTGGATACTATCATTATTGAAAGTGCGCACAAACATGGCATTTCTGACTATGCAATCAATACCTGTTTGTTAAATGTACGCCGGGATATTATGCTTACCGAGGATCCTGAAAAGCGGCTGCTTGTCGGATTTGATCATAATGGTAATCCACTTGAGCTTATCGGTATCGTAAGGGATGATACTCTTCTGATAATCCATGCCATGAAACTACGAAGACAATTTTACCCTTTACTGGAGGAGACAAAGTATGAATGACGAAACATTGGACGTTGACGCGATAGTGGATTCCGTCTCTGATGCGGTTGCCGCGGGGAAGTATCAGGATGCATCGGCAAAGGAAGTTCTCTTAATCCGATTGAGTGCTCTCGAAAATATTGTTAAATCATATAAAGAGATGGTCGCCAAACAAAATGTAACGGCTGTCTAATGGCTAATCGAACATCTTGGAAATATAGAGGCCGAAAGATTTGTTTCTATATTGTTAAGGGAACCATTTGATTATACAGAATGGAGAAAAAATAATTTGTGTGTCGGAATGACTACCGAAGAATTAAGTAAAGAGGCGATGAAGATTTATAATCAAGAGAATATCTAGGACAGGAAGGTCAAGCGGGTGATATTTCATAACGGTTCCCCTTCTTTCCCGTGGCGGCTTGTTGTTTTATTTTTATGCTGCGCTCCGGGGCTGGTTTCTGCGGCTGGGGGGTTGGTTTTGCCGGGGATTCCCCTGGGGGGGCAGCCTTACCGGTTTTCCCTTTCCCTCCGGGCCGGGTTGTTAAGCGGCGCCGCTTACGAGGAGGTTTACCGGTCCGCTGAGCGGGACCAGTTTTTAAGCGAGCTTACCTGGGAAGTAAAACCCCTCTATTACGGGGGGGTCTGTCTGGAGTTTGGTCAGGAGAACCCCCGGCTTAGGGCGGGCTTTTTTACCCGGCTGGATTTAAAAACCGGCCTGCCCGGGGTTACCGGGGTTATGGAAGACCGGGATTGGCTGGGCCGGACCGCCGATGGAGGAAATACCGGGCTTTCTCATTTTTCCTCCCACACCAATACCCTCCGGCAGTTTGTGGCCTTGGATTTTCAGGCCGGGCTGTCCTTTCCCCTGGGGGGATCCTTTGTTTTGCGCTGCCTTGGAGGGGGGTCCGCCATGCACCTTTACTGGGAGGCCTCCGATGGCTACACCCAGTACGGAATGAGTCTTTCCGGCGCCCTGTCCCCCGGCGTTCTGGATGATGTTCACGAGCTTTGGAGCCCCTCCCTGCCCAAGGTTCCGGTGTACGGCCTGGGGATCAGCTACGTTCAGGACTGGGTTGTTTTTCATTTAGGGCTGGGGCTGGGATATTCCCGGGGGCCCTGGGCCGTGGACCTGCTTTTTCTGGGGAGCGTTTTAACCTTTTGCCGGGACTATGATATTCACCATCACCGGGATATAGAATTTATTGGTTTTTATGTTCTGGCCTTTTTTGGCGAGCCCTCAATCCGGATTTCCCGGACCCTGATTCCCGGACTGGAGGCGGATTTAGCCCTCTCGTACCGGTGGTTGGAAAAGGCGCAGGGGAAAGCCGTCATTAACTACCTTAACACCGGAGCCAAGGGGGAAAATTACGGCGGCGCTTCCTATGCCGCCTTTGATCTGTCCCTGGGGTTCCGGGTAACCCTCTAACTTTAAGATTCCGCTAGTCCCTTTTCGTTTTCCTCCTCCGGTTCCCCCGCAAGAAGGGCGGTTAGGAGGCTTTCAATCTTAGGATAGAGTTTTTTTAATTCCTCCTCTTCCTGGGGGCTAAACCGCCCCAGGACAAACCCCGCCAGGTCCCCCCGGGCCGGCCGGCCAATGCCCAGCCGCAGGCGGTAAAACCCGCCGGTTCCCAGTTGGGCGGCCAGGGACCGCAGGCCGTTATGTCCCCCCAGGCCCCCGCCCAGCCGCAGTTGAAATTTGCCCAAGGCCAATTCCGTATCGTCGTGAACCACGAGGATCTCCCGGGGGCAAACCTTAAAGAATCCCGCGGCCTGGGAAAGGCATTGGCCGCTTAGGTTCATAAAGGTTCCCGGCTTAAGAAAGATTCGTTTGTCCCCCCCGCTGCCGGGGACCAGGGCAAACTCCCCTTTAAACTTGGCCTTCCAGCTTAGGTTTTTAGCGGGGGCAAAATTTTCCAGGGCCAGCCAGGCCAGGTTGTGCCGGGTAAACCGGTAACCGGCGCCGGGGTTTCCTAAAAAGACAAATAGCTTTACCATGTTCACCTTGTTCCGTCAAAAGTATCACAACCTTCCGGGCTTGAGCAATGACCGCGGCGAATCGCAGCCGGGGTGATGAAATTGACCCCCCCGGGACTTTCCTGTATAATGAACTCGATCAGGAAATTATCGTACTGTGGGGCGGGGTATCAGACCCCATGGCAATGAACCTTGGAAAAGCCTCCGGCAAAAGGACTTAAGCCTTGAAAGAATTTAAGTTACTCCTTCCGTATTTTAAGAAATACCTGCCCTGGTATCTCACCGGTCTTTTTTTTCTCATCCTTACCGATGGGGGGCAGATCGTTCTCCCCCTGATGATAAGCCGGGCGATTGATCTCCTGTCTTCCGGAGGGCCGGTACTGTCCGAAATAGGCCGGGTTATGATTCTCATGGTGGTTACCGCCGGAGTTATTGCCCTGGGCCGGTTTGGGTGGCGGATGTTTATCAACGGCGCTTCCCGGCGGATCGAGTTTGAAATTCGCAACAGCCTTTACGAAAAGCTCCTTTCCCTTTCTTCCAAATTTTACAAAAACATGAAAACCGGGGACATCATGGCCCGGTTCATCAACGATATGGAAGCCATCAGAATGGGAACCGGCATGGCCTTAGTTTCGTTTATTGACGGAACGCTCATGACCCTGGCCATCCTGATTTTTCTCTTTACCCGGTACCGGTTTATTGCTGGATACACCATTTGGCCAATCCCCGCGGTTTTTGTTATGGTTTTGGCCGGCGGCCGGCTTTTGGGGCCCCGCTACCGGGCGGTACAGCAGAATTACAGCCGCATTTCCGATGAGGCCCAGGAAACTTTTTCGGGTATCCGGGTTATTAAAGCCTTTGTCCGGGAAAAGTACTTCCTTTTCCGTTTTGGCGAGGCCAATAAGGCCTACCAGGCCGCTAATCTGGAACTGGTTAAAGTCTGGGGTTTTCTCTTTCCCGGAATAAACTTTTTTGCCGGCCTAACGGGTTTTTTATTGCTTTTGATGGGAGGCGGGCAGGTGATTTTGGGCCGCTTAAGCCCCGGAGACTTTGTGGCGGTTATGAGCTACCTGGGAATGCTCATCTGGCCCATGATGGGGGCGGCCTGGACCATAACCATCTTAAACCGGGCCGGGGTGGCCCTGGGCCGGATAAACCGGATCATGGAGGAGCCGCCGGATATTTTCAACCTTGCCCTCCCCGACGGCGGCCATTCCGGGGAAGGGGCCGCTCCCCAAAAGCCGCCCTGCCTGGAGGTCCGAAACCTAAGCTATGCCTATCCCGACGGCAGGAATCCTATTCTTAATGATATTTCATTTATTCTTGAAAGCGGCCAAACCCTGGGAATTTTGGGGAGCACGGGGGCCGGCAAAACCACCCTGCTTAAACTTTTCTGCCGCCTTCTGGAACCTCCGCCGGGGACCCTTTTGTTTAAGGGACGGGACATAAGGCTGTGGGACCTCACCGTCCTCCGCCGCTCCCTGGCCATGGCGCCCCAGTTGAGTTTTCTGTTCTCCGCCCCCATCCGGGAAAACATCACTTTCGGCCTGGACGAACAGGACTATCCCGGCGAGGACGGGCTAAAGGCCCTGATTGATCTGGCGGCCCTGGATCGGGACCTGGCGATCCTTCCCGCCGGTCTGGACACGGAGGTGGGGGAAAGGGGCCTGACCCTGTCCGGGGGGCAGAAACAGCGGGTTGCCATAGCCAGGGCCGCCGCTTTAGACCCGGAGGTGCTGATTTTAGACGATCCCTTTTCGGCGGTGGATGCGGAAACCGAGGAGCGTATTTTAAATAATGTTTTATTAACCCGCCGGAATCGTAGCCGGGGACCGGGAACCAACATTATCGTAAGCCACCGGGTGTCTACCCTTATGCGGGCAGATCTGGCCCTGGTTTTGGATTCCGGTAAAATTGCCGAATGGGGCGAACCCCGCCGCCTCTTGGAGCAGAACGGCATTTTTAAGCGGGTTTACGACCTTCAACAGCAGGCACAACGTGGAAACTGAAGAACTTGTTAAAGATCAGGACGCCCGGATTATCGGCAGGCTCCTGCAATTCCTGCGCCCCTACCGGCTTCAATTTCTCCTGGCCCTCTTGGCCCTGATCCTCTCCAGCCTGGGAGAGCTCTACACCCCGGTACTTCTCCAACGGGCCGTTGACCGCTTTATCCTGGCCGATGCCGCCGCCCTTACCCTCCCCTCCGGCGAGCTTGCCGACCCGGTTCGGGAGCTGACGGACCGCCTTTTAAACCGGGCCCGGAGGTCTTCCGGCGGCGGCTCCCTGTGGGAGGCCGGGAATCAAATCTTTTTTTCTTCCCAGGCCCTGGGGGAGCTTACCCTTCGGGAACAGGAATTGCTGGAAGAGGCGGGAGTCCTGGACCCAAAACGCTGGTATCTCTTTGAGCGGCCGGCGGGAAAAACGGCGGCGGAAATGGGATTGGCCGGGGAGGGGCTCCGGCTTGTTTTGGGTTCCGGGTTTGGGGCCATCGGAACGGAGGACCTCCCCGGCCTGCCCGAGGAGGTGATAAGGGAGATCCGCCGCCGGGATTTTGCCGGAATCCGGAAAATGGGGCTGCTTTATCTTTTGATTTTGGCGGAGATCATGCTGTTTAGCTTTTTCCAGGTTTATGTGATGACCCGGATAAGCCAGGGGGTAATGAGGGACCTGCGCATGGCCCTTTTAAACCGGAGCTTTGATCAGTCCCTGGCTTTTTTTAACAGCCGGCCCCTGGGCGGCCTGGTAAGCCGGCTTACCGGGGATGTGGAAACGGTAAACGAGCTTCTTACTTCCATGGCAACTTCCCTTTTTCGGGATGTTTTTGTTATGGCCGGGGTTATTGTTATCCTTTTTTCTATGAATGTCCGGCTGGCCCTTATAACCCTGGGCACCCTGCCGCCGGTTATTATTTTAACCTTTCTTTTTCGCTGGCAGTCCCGCAAAGCCTACCGCCGCTTAAGGATGTGGATATCCCGGGTTAACGGTTTTCTTTCGGAACGAATCATGGGAATGGAAATTGTGCAGAGCTTTGGCCGGGAAAAACAAAGCCTTAAAGAGTTTACCGAAAAAAATAAAAATCTTCTTAAAGCTAATCTGGGGGAAATGTACGTATTTGCCACCTTTCGCCCCCTGATTGATTTTCTCTCCTCAGTTTCAATCGGAATTATCCTTTATTTTGGGGCCTCTTATTTTTTTCAGGCCCGGCTTACCCTGGGAGTACTCATTGCCTTTGTTAATTTAGTGGGTCAGTTCTACCGGCCCATGATGGACATTGCTGAAAAATTCAACATTTTACAATCGGCTATGGCGGGGAGCGAAAGAATCTTTGACCTTCTGGACACAAATGAAGAGATCCCCGATACCGGAACAGAGGAAGCGGAGAGCATCACCGGGGAAGTAGAATTCCGCAATGTCAATTTTGCCTATAACCCCGGCGAACCGGTGATTCGGGATATGAGTTTCAAAATAGCTCCGGGGGAATCCGTGGCGATTGTAGGCTTTTCCGGCGCGGGGAAAACCACCATTGCCAACCTGCTGGCAAGATTTTGGGACATCAACCAGGGGCAGATCCTTTTGGACGGAAAGGACATTCGCCGTTACTCCCTGGCTTCCCTCCGAACCCGGATTCAGGCCGCGGCCCAGGAGGTTTTTCTGTTTTCCGGCAGCCTGGAAGATAATATCCGCCTGGGTAAAGACTTAAGCCCGGAGGCGGTGGAACAGGCCGCGGCGGCGGCCCAGGCGGATAAGTTTATCCGGGAGCTTCCCGGAGGGCTTCAGTTTCCCGTAAGCGAAGGGGGGGGCAACCTGTCCGCGGGACAGCGGCAGCTTATCTCCTTTGCCCGGATCATTGCCCACGATCCCCGGATAATTATCCTGGACGAAGCTACCGCCAATGTGGATACCTACACCGAAAAACTTATCCAGGCGGCCCTGGAGGAGGTCTTTAAAAACCGCACCAGCCTGATTATTGCCCACAGGCTCTCCACTATCCGCAGCGCCCACCGGATTTTGGTTTTTAATGAAGGACGGCTGGTGGAAGAAGGGAACCACCGGGAGCTGCTTGACCGGGGCGGAGTTTATTATAATTTATGTAAACTTCAATACGACCTTGAGGAGGAAGGCGCTGTCGGTCTCTTTTTGTGAATTCTTTAAAAAACTTTTAAAACCCCTTGGGTATCTGGCGATCCTGGGCCTCCTGGGCGCCTGCCGCACCCTTTCCCCCGCCGGGGAGGCGCCGGTTGAGCCTAAAGAACCGGGCCGCCAGGTTTTTTGGCAGGTAAAGGAGGAGGGCCTCCTGTTTTCCCTTTGGGAGGACCCGCAGGTTCCCCAGCGGATTTTTCTGATCCGGGCGGACCTGGATAAATGGGAGCCCATTTTTACCCGGCCCCAAGATCCGGCGGAAAACCGCTATCTCTATCCGGGGGTAACCGTTACCCGCTTTCTCCGGGAAACCCAAACCCAGGCGGCGGTAAACGGCGGCCCCTTTTTCCCCTACCGGAATTTTCCCCGGGAGGGGATGGATACCACGGGCCTGGTGATCTGGAACCGCCGGATTCTCTCGGAGCCCCGGCCCGGCTGGTCGGCCCTGGCGATCCTCCCCGGCGGCGGGCTTGTCATCGGCTTTCAGGAAGACCTTATGGAGGCGGAGTATGCCCTGGGGGGCTTTCAGAAACTTTTGGAGGAAGGGGAGGTTCGGGACCTATCCCCCTCGCCCCGCCGCCCCCGGACGGTTTTGGGCTTGGATAGGGAAGGCCGTACCCTGTGGCTTATGGTGGCCGACGGGGACAACCCCCGTTACAGCCGGGGGCTTACCACCCGGGAGTGCGCCGCGTGGCTAAAGGCCCTGGGGGCATGGGAAGGGATGAACCTGGACGGCGGCGGTTCCTCGGCTATGGCGTTTCGGGACGGGCGGGGCCGGCCCCGGTTAATGAACCGCCCCCCCCGTTTTCTGGGCCAAAGGGAACGCATTGTGGCTAATCATCTGGGCCTGCGGCGGAGGAACTAGGGTGAAAAGGCCCGCCGGTCCGGCGGAATTTGAATACGAAGAGAGGCGTTCCCGGTTTATTGCCTGTCTTAGGCCCCTGGAGAGCCCTGCCGAAGTGCGGGAAATTGTGAGCCAAACCCGGCGGCAGCATCCGGGCAGCCGCCACGTGGTTCACGCCTTTGTTGTCGGCGGGCAGGGGGAGGTCCGGGGGTCCAGCGATGACGGCGAGCCTTCGGGAACCGCCGGCCGGCCGGCGCTGGAGCTTATCCGGGGCCGGGACTTAACCCAGGTTATCATTACCGTGGTCCGCTACTTTGGGGGAATCAAACTGGGGACAGGCGGCCTGGTCCGGGCTTACTCCGCCGCCGCCCGGGGCGTCCTGGACCTGGCGGCAACGGAGGATTTTATTCCCTTTCGGGATTTTACCCTCCGCCTGCCCTACGCCCTTTACCGGGGCTTTTTGCGGAACCTGGCCGCCCTGGGGGGGCAGGTTCTTTCGGAAACCTTTGATCAGGAGGTGGCCCTTTCCGGAAGGCTTCCATCAAACCGGATTCCCGGCTTGGAGCAGGCTTTGGCAAACCTTACCTCGGGCCGGATCGAAGCGCGCTGGCTCTAGGGACGGCCTATTCGCGGGGTTTGTTATAGTTCAATTGTTAATTCAATGGGAAAATGATCGCTGTAATTCAGCATTTTTTTGCTGTCATATATTTTTATTTTCCATTTTTTGTGTATTTGCCCTTTAATAAATATATAATCATCTTGATAAGGAAAAGGAGTGTCGCGGATAAGCGTCCGCTTGGATTCTCCAAATTGTTCTTTTGTGCAGTCAGAAAATCCCATGTCGCTGATGCGGTCAAAAACAAGTTTATGAGTGTCATCCCACTGCGCAGAGGTATTAAGGTTGCCCGCCATAACAATTAACTCATTTTGCTTTTCCCATACAACGGGGGTTATGTCGGACAGCATGTGATGCACTGTGGTTGTGCAATAACCGTTTGAATCTATTATGCCGTAAAGGTTAATGATGGTTACGGCATTGTCTTCGTTAATTAAAAAATCATAACAAAGCAGCGCCGGGGAGCCCTCATAACAGCTAAAAAACGAATGTTTAAAGGTGTTATATTTTTTTGAAATGATCGACGAGCCCCACCCGTCTTTTGCCGAAAGGCTGTTAAAAATAATATTGCGGTTTTTGGAATATTCAAAAGATGGTTTTGTTTCCTGAAGTATGGCAATATCAACATCAAGGGCTTCTAAAAAATCCCATGCCCCTTTCCGCTGCTCTTCACTGCGCTGACAATAACTCATGTTCCAAGTTAATATTTTTAATTCCATTTCTTTTATATACCTCCCACTCAAATTCCTGGTAAGCCCGGCAGATAATTTTTTCCCATTCCCCGGCCGGGATAGGGGGAAAGTACACATCCCCCGGATACTCCCGGCGAAGGCGGGATAAATACAAAAACGAAGCCAGGGGCAGGGCCTGGGCGTAAATCCCGCCCCCCCCGATAATAAAAACCCGCTCCCCGGAAATGCCCGGCCTCTCTTTTGCCGCGGCGGCCAAACCGGAGGCAAGGTCCGGATAAACCTCCACCTCCCGGCTGTCCGGGGGCAGGGTGCGGGAAATAACCAAATTCCGTCTCTCCGGCAGGGGGCGGCCCAGGGATTGAAAGGTCCGCCGCCCCATGATCACCGCATGGCCGGCGGTGATTTTTTTAAAAAGCCTCTGGTCCTCCGGAATTTTCCAGGGGATGCCCCCCCCCCGGCCAATGACTCCCCCGGGAGTGAGGGCGGCAATGAGGCAGACCGCCGGCTTGGGGAGGGGTTTTTGTTCCGCCATGGCGCCCCCTTAAACCGCCACGGGAAAGGAAATAGCCGGGTGGCTCCGGTAATCCTTCAGGCTGATATCCTCAAAGCCAAGTTCATCAAAACCCTTATCGGCAACAACAAGCCGGGGAAGCTCAAGGGGCCTGCGGTTGAGCTGTTCCTTTAACCCTTCAATATGGTTGGCATAGATGTGGGCGTCAATAAGGGTGTGGGCAAATTCCCCTGGTTCCAGCCCCGCCTCCCGGGCAAAGAGGATGGTTAGCAGGGAGTAACAGGCAATGTTAAAGGGAACCCCCAGGGCAATATCGGCGCTGCGCTGGGTTAGGTGAAGGTTGAGCCTGCCCGAGGCGGCGTTTAGGCAGAAACTGTAATGACAGGGAGGCAGGAGGCTCTCCGCCGCATTGCCGGGGTGCCAGGCGCTGAGAACCAGCCGCCTTAGCCGGGGGCTTTGGGGATTGGTTTTTAGCTCCCTAAGGCTGTCCAGCAGGCAGGCAATCTGATCAAAAACCAGCTCCCCGGTTTGGGCATCCCGGCTGGTCCAGCGCCGGGTCCAGCTTTCTCCGGGATAGCCGGATTCGGGGCAGGGAAAACGCCGCCAAAACCGGCCGTAGGCGGTTTGAAGGTTCCCCTCAGGATCGGCCCAGGCATTCCATATTTTAGTGCGCTCCCTAAGGCCGCGAATGTGGGGCTCCCCGGAAAGGTACCAAAAAAGCTCCCAAAGCATCGAAGAAAAATTCATTTTTTTGGTTGTGAGAAGGGGATAACCTTTGGCCAGATCAATCCTGTAAAAATAGGCAAAACAGCTTAGGGTTTCCACCCCGGTACGGTTTAACTTTTTTTCTCCCCTGGTTAAAACATGTTCAATTAATTCCTGATAAACTTCCACCTAAATTTCAGCCTTTCTTAAGTTTTTGCCGGCGCGGTAAAAAGCCGGTATTTTTGCCGTTTTTCGTCAAAAAGAATGAATGCCGAATCCTGCCGTTTTTGCGCCGCATCCAAAGCCCGTTGAGCCCTGTTTAAAGCCTCGTTGGGCGGCCAGTCTTCGTTTAAAGGGGTTATCCCGGCGGTGAGTTTGTTAAGGGCAGGGGGCGCTTCCAGGCCGGCCTCCTCCGGGTTTTCCGGCGGGGCGGTTTCGCCGGCGCTCTCCGGGGCGGGCGGCGGGGCTTTAAGTTCGGCAAAGAATTTTTTAAAGATGCCGCTCACAATGATAACCGCATCATCGGCGGAAATCTTGGTCATAAGGAGGCCGCAGGAGGCGGGGGAAAATTTGTAAACGTGATCGTTTCCGCCCCTGACGGCCGTGCTTATCAAAGAAAATAAAATTTCACTATCCCCGGGATCGCTAAGGCTGAAGAGAATAACCACGGAGTGAAATTTTTCCTGCAGCATATTTTTTAGGGTAAGCCCCAAATCCCGCAAAAAGCCCTCCCTAACCGAGGTTTGTCTGGTATCGCCGGTTTCGGATGTCCACTTTTGAACTTCGGCAATGTCGCTCTCGTGGATAATATCATTGGCATGAATAATGGGGAGGTTGTAAATCGGCCTAAACAGGCCGTCCTGGGTGGCCCGGTAGATGGGAAACACCGATGCCCGGTTCCAAAAGCTGTCGGGGCTGTTAATGAGTTCCGACAGGATAGCCAGGATGGAGTAAACCGCTTTAAAGAGCTCCCCATTTACCGCCGGAACATTTTTCTGCTTGAGTACTTTAAAAAACCGCTTGGAGATGGCCGACTCAATGGGAAACTTGATCGGAGCGTTCATGTTCTTAACCACCGGACCCTGAACCTGGGGAGGGGAAAGCTCTATGAGAACCCTAAAAAGTTCTTTTAGCTCCTTGGTTAGGGAACTCAGCTTCATAAATTTGGCGGGGGTGGGCGGCTTGCTTATGGCGGGGTTGTGCATCTTGATATACGGAAAAAATAAAAGCCGCTTTTGCCAGTAAATGTCCGACTCAAGCCGCCGGCCGTAATCGCTTTGGGCAAAATCCAGGCCCTTTTCAATTCCCCGGCAAAAGGTTAAAAGCCGGTCCAGAATCTGGTTGGGCAGAAAATCCTCTATAAATTGAAACCAGTTCCCTGTGTATCTTTCCAGGGTATCCTGCACGTTGGGCTCGTCCCAGTCTTCGGTTTTTAAAGGCCCAAACTGAGCGGAGTTGACCCCAAAAAATAATTCTTTAAGAACAATCATAAGCACCGCCGCCGGATGAAGGGGGTCCCCCGGCGGTAGAAGTTCAAAATTTTTGGGGAACTTAATCAGGGTAGAAAAATACGGCATAAGGTCGGGAAACTGTTCCAGACGGTCAAAGCCCGCTTTAGGAAACATCTGGTTTAAAATGTCCACCCCCCGGCGGTAGGCTTCCTTATCGTTTTCCTTTTTCTTTTTTTCCTTTTCTTCTTCCTTTTGCTTTTCTTCGTCCTGAGCCTTGCCGGTCCCGGTGGTTTCGTTTTTGGCCGCCGGATTGGCCGGGCCGGATTCTCCCTGGGGTCCGCTTTTAACAGAAGCCATTTCGGCTTTGGAAGGGGGAGACAACAGATCGGATTCCTGCAAATTTAAAAAAGCCAGATAGTCGCTTTTATAGTTCCGGTAAAATTCGTTGTAATCGGCATATTTGGGGCAGCATAACTTCATCAAAAGGGGGTAGCAGTTGTAGTGAATCCGGTAAAACAGCTTGGGGAGTTCCGTTATTAACGAGTCGAGGTCCTGGCGCAAAAGGTCAAGGCCGCTTTGATTTTTATTAAGCACGTAGTACTGCCGCCAGAGTTCACCGTAGCGTTTTATGGCCGGAAGAATATGGGCTTCCATATCCAGGTTTTGAAGTTTGATCACCGGGGTAAACAGAAACTGACAGATGGCTGCGGTGTTATTCAGGGCCAGATTCCGCTGGTTTTTTTCGGCTTCCGCTAATTCCTCTTTTAAGCCCCCCAGGTTAAAGCTTAAGAGAATTTTTAAGATGGTTTTATCAAAGGGCATGGGCCGGGAGACGTTTTGAATGCCGTCGGAACCGGCGGCCAGCCGCTTAAGGCCTTCCTGAATGTTGGCTAAGGGCTGATAGAAGTACTTTTGGCCGCTTTTTATAAAGGAAGTTTTGATGGTTTCCCTGGGGTTAGAGAAGGGGAAAAGGGAAGACAAAGCCGCCCCCAGGGGAAGGATGTTGTGATCCCCCTTGGCCGCCGTCCAGTTGGTCCTAAGCCGGTCCAGCCACCCCATTTTGATCAGAGGAACCCGGGGGCCCGGGCGGCGTCGGGGCGGCGGAGTCTTAACGGGGGGGGCCGGGCGGCGGGCGGCGGGGCGGCGGGACTCCCCGGAGGCAGGCGGTCCGCCGGGTCCGGGACGGGAGGCCCCCTCCCCCGCCTTGCGGGCGGCGGGGCGGACCCGGCTTAGGTGGGAGATCTTTTCGTAGCCCTTCATTAGTTCGGCGGAGTCCTTTTCTACCCCCACCTGCCCCCCCAACAGCGAGGCTACCCGGCGGGCCTCATCGGGGGAGAGTTCCCCCAGGTTCTTTCTGGTTCTGTCGAGTTCGCCGAATTCGTAAACTGGCTTGTTGCTTTGCTTACCCATCTCACTGCCTATTTTTTTATTCGTGCTCTGCGGGGCTATTCATTATCATATCGGATTCTTGGGAAATTGCAAATAGAAAAACCTGAGGGGCGGGTCATTTCAAAACATCGGGAAAACAGCCCGGAATTTCGTGAAAAAGGGAGGCGGCCCCAAAACTGAAGTTTTTCAAAAAATCTCCCATTAGTGTTTCCCTTTTATAGTAACTTAGGATATACTGGGGGCTATGGAAATTCCGCAGAGCAGGGCAGCCAACAAGGTTCCGGTACCCGCCATTCGGCGGCTTCCCTCTTACCTTAGGCTTCTAAATGAATACCACCTCCAAGGCAGGGAATGGGTCTCC
>JAISRN010000098.1 GCA_031273605.1 Spirochaetales bacterium
CGCAGCTTCCGGCAATTTCCGGATAGGTTTCCCGGGAAACCCCTGCCAAAATAAAGTCCGCGTGGGCGGCCAGGGGCGAGCCGGCATCGCAGGTAATAAGGATTTTTTGAATTCCCCGGGAGTCGGCCGCGATAATTTTGATAAGTTTAACCAGTTCCGCCGGGCAGCCCGAGCGGGAAACAAAAAAGAAGGCGTCCCTGTTTCCCGCTATGGCCGCCTGGGTGTAAAAGTAATGGGAATCCGTTAAAAGTACCGCCGGAAAGCCCAGGCGGAAAAGCCGGTCATAAAGCCAAAAGGCCATGGGAATCGAGGTGCCCACGGCGCAGATAAAAATTTTTTTGGCCCGGCGGATAAGGGCAATGGTTTTGCGGAGCGCTCCGGGATTTAAGGCTGCTGCCGTTTCTTTTATCACAAGCATATTGGCGGCCGCCGTTTTTTGAATGAGGGTTGTCGGGTTGTCCAGGGGCCTGATGGTTTCAAAGATGGCTTCTTTAGGGTAAAAGAGCTCCGCGGCCAGGGCAATTTTAAAAGTTTTAAACCCCTCAAAACCCGCGGTTCGGACAAACCGCAGCACCGTGGCATCGCTGGATTTGGCCTGCCGGGCAATCTCCATCATAGACATACCGGCCGCCTCCTCCGGATGGTATAGAATGAAGTCCGCCACCCGCCGCTCGGCGGCGGTCATGTTTCCGGCGCTTTTGCGGATTCGGGCAATAACCTGGCTGCCCTGGGAGACCAGGAGGCCGATCTTTTCCGGGGGAAGAGGCTGGGCGCGCCGGGGCTGCGGGGGGGCTTTTTTCATCTTCGACGGTCTCCAAAGCAGGAACCGGAAAAGGCGGACAAAGGAAAATCCGGCGGGGGGAGACTTGGCTCCGGACCCGCCTAATTATGAAAATAAGATCTTTACCGCCTGATGCCCAGGCTCTCCAGTTCCGCCCTGGTGGTGGGGATATGGATGTTTCCGGCTTTCATGTCCAGAATGGTTTGGGCAATCTTGTCCTTGACCTCCTGGGGAACCTGGGAGTCAAACTGATGAAAACCCGCCAAACCCACCGCATCTTCCTGGATGCTGTAGACGGCGGTCCCCCCCTGGAAGGTGTTGTTCACCACGGATTCCGCCACTAAAAAGGTGGACCGGGGAACATTCTTTAAGGCCGAGGTGATGATGGTACCGGGGGCGACATCATTTTGATCCAGATCGCAGCCAATCGCCAGGACTCCCCCTTCATCGGCGGCATTGATGGCCCCCAGCCCCGCCGCTCCGGCGGCGGCAAAGATAATATCCGCCCCCTGGCTAATCATGGCCGCCGCTGATTCTTTGGCTTTATTGAGATCGGAAAAGGTATCGGTAACTACGCTTAGGACGGTAATATCGGGGTTTACCGATTTGGCGCCGGCTATGTAACCGACTTCATATCTTTCCACCGCGGGGACCAGCATTCCCAGAACCACGCCGATAACGTTGGCGTTGTTCAGCTTGCCCGGAACGCGTGAGGCATACTGCCTGGTCATAAGCCCGGCAAAAACGCCGGCCAGGTAGGAGGCTTCGTGCTCGTTGTAAACGATCCCCTGAAAGTTGGGGGGATCCCCAGGGTTGGAGCCAATGTCAACTCCGGCAAAAAAGGTGTCCGGGTTATGCCGGGCGGTTTCTTTTACCGCCTCTTCCATTAAAAACCCTACCGCCACTACCAACTGGTTGCCGTCTTCCGCAAGGCCGGTTAGGTTGGGCACATAGTCGGTCTGTTGTTTGGACTCGACCACAATGGCCTCCGCTCCGTACTGTTCCCCCGCTTCAACCAGGCCCTGCCAGGCGCCGTCGTTAAAGGATTTATCCCCCAGGCCGCCCACGTCGGTGGCCATGCCGAAGGAAATTTTACGCTCAGGGGCGGCGGCGGTTTTATTGCAGCCCCCCGCAAGAACCGGCAGCAAAACTGCGGCGATGGTGAAAAGCAAAACGGATTTTTTCATTTTTGTTTGTCTCCTAAAAAATTGTAATACTACAAAAATTCAAGAAAATAGTAGTATTACAACATTATGGGGTTTTTCGGCTAAAATGTCAAGGGTCTGTCAGGAAAAGGTGTCGGAGAAGGCAGCCATTTTCAATCCTCAGGAATAACCACGCTTAGGAATAACCACGGACCACACGGACAGGAACACAGACAGGGACACGGACAATCAGAAAAGGGTCCGCGGATTAAGGGGATAAGGGAAAGGGGACCGCAAAGGTGCGAAAAACCGCAAAAAAAAGGCAGGGGGAAAGAAATTTTTAAAAATTCAGGTGTTTCTATTGACAAGAACACTTGAAACCGGGTATTCTTTCCCTGGTTTTAACGTTTCAGGTTTTGAAACGGCAGCAAATTTTTTAAGGAGTCACCTATGGCAAAGAAAATCCCTACCCGGCTGTATCTTTCGGAGGAGGAGCAGCCCCGGTACTGGTATAACCTGCGGGCGGACATGAAGGCAAAGCCGGACCCTATTCTGCATCCCGGAACCCTTAAGCCCGTTACCGCGCAGGACCTGGAGCCGGTCTTTTGTAAGGAGCTGGTAAAACAGGAACTGGACGATGACACCCGGCTGATTGAAATTCCCGAAGGAATTTTGGAGTTTTACCGGGCTTACCGGCCCGCTCCGCTTATCCGGGCCTATTTTTTAGAAAAGGAACTGGACACCCCGGCGGAGATCTACTACAAGCATGAGGGAACCAACACTTCCGGTTCCCACAAGTTAAACTCCGCGGTTCCCCAGGCTTTTTACGCCCGGGAGGAAGGGCTTGAAAATCTAACCACCGAAACCGGCGCCGGGCAGTGGGGCAGCGCGCTGGCTATGGCGACGGCCTTTTACCGGATCGGCCTCACGGTTTATATGGTGAAGATCAGCTCCGAGCAAAAGCCCTACCGCAAGGCCCTGATGGAAACCTACGGCGCCAAGGTTCTGGCCTCTCCCTCCGAAACAACCGAGGTGGGGAAAAAAATCCTGGCGGAAAACCCCGGTACCGGGGGCTCCCTGGGCTGCGCCATTTCCGAGGCCCTGGAAACGGCCATGAAGACTCCCAAGTGCCGCTACGTTTTGGGGAGCGTGCTTAATCATGTACTTCTGCACCAATCCATTATCGGCCAGGAGACCAAGGCCGCCCTGGATAAGTACGGCATAAAACCGGACCTCATTATCGGCTGCGCCGGGGGGGGCTCCAATTTGGGGGGCCTCATTGCCCCATTCATGGGGGAAAGGATCGCGGGGAAGTCCTCTACCCGGTTTATCGCCGTGGAGCCCGCTTCCTGTCCTTCCCTAACCCGGGGGCGCTATGCCTACGATTTTGGCGACACCGGAAAAACCACCCCCCTGATCAGAATGGCTACCCTGGGCAGCGGTTTTATTCCTTCCCCCAATCATGCGGGGGGCCTGCGCTATCACGGCATGAGTTCCATTCTCACAAGGCTGCATAAGGACGGCTATCTGGAGGCCCGGTCGGAAATTCAATCCGATGTTTTTCAGGCGGCGGTGCGCTTTGCCAAGGTGGAGGGAATTTTACCCGCCCCGGAATCTTCCCACGCCATTAAGGCTGCGATTGACGAGGCCCTGGAATGTAAGCGTACCGGGGAGAAGAAGGTTATCGTCTTTGGGCTGACGGGCACCGGATACTTTGATATGACTGCCTATATTTCTTACCACGCCGGCAGCATGACCGATCATGTTCCCACGGACGAGGAATTACAGAGGGGTTTCGGGACTATTCCTGATATTCCCCAGAACCGGCAGCCGGTTTAAATTGAGAAAACAGGGGGCCTGCAAGGGCTGGTTTCAAAATCACCGGTTTTGGAACCAGCCCTAGGCTTCTTGAGTTTTAACCCGGCGGGTAATCCGCGCTCCCAGGGCGGTAAACCGTTCTATCAGGTATTCGTAACCCCGTTCAATTTGATAAACATTGTCGATCACGCTTTTTCCATCGGCACAAAGGGCGGCGATAACCATGGCCATTCCCGCCCGCACATCCGGCGAAACCAGGTAGGAAGCCCTAAGCCGGGCCGGACCGGAAATAACCGCCCGGTGGGGATCGCAAAGGATAATCCGCGCTCCCATGCCAATGAGTTTGTCCACAAAAAACATGCGGGATTCAAACATTTTTTCGTGAATTAAAAGGGTGCCCTTGGCCTGGGTGCCCACCACAATCATGATGCTGGTTAGGTCCGCGGGAAACCCCGGCCAGGGAGCATCGTCAATTTTGGGAATGGAACCCCCCATATCCGGAACAACGGTAAAATCCTGGGCCGCCGGAACATGAAGGCAGTTCCCTTCGGTTTCCCAATGGATGCCCAGCTTGCCGTAGGCAATTTTTATCATCCGCAAATCCTTAGGGGGGCTTGCGTCTTCGATAACCAGGTCTCCCCGGGTTACCGCGGCCAGGCCGATGAAGGAGCCCACTTCCATAAAATCGGGGCCGATGGAAAATTCAGCTCCCCCCAGTTTTTTCACTCCCCGGAGGGTAAGGATGTTGCTGCCGATGCCCTGAATGTCCGCCCCCATGGCGTTTAACAAATGGCAGAGATCCTGAATGTGGGGTTCCGAGGCGGCGTTGGAAATAACCGTGGTTCCTTCGGCTAACACCGCCGCCATAATGACATTCCCCGTGGCGGTAACGCTGGCTTCGTCCAGAAAAATCTCCTGCCCCGTGAGATGGTGGGCCGTCAGCCGGAACATGCCGTCTTCCTCAAAATTAACCTGAGCGCCCAGTTCGGTGAGGGCATAAAAATGGGTATCCAGCCGGCGGCGGCCGATAACATCCCCTCCCGGGGGGGGCAGGCTGACTTTTTTAAGCCGGGCCAGGAGGGGCCCCACAAAAAGGATGGAGGCCCGCACCGCCTGGGCCTGGGCCTGGGGAATTTCGTGGGTTTTTATGTCGCCGGTAACAATTTCGTAGACCCCCCTGGACTGCCGGTTAACCGAGGCGCCGAGATATTTTATGACTTCGATCATAACCCGGACATCTTCGATTTCGGGAACATTTTTTAAAATGATTTTTTCCTGGGTTAAGAGGCAGGCGGCAATGCAGGGGAGGGCGGCGTTTTTATTGCCCGATGTTTTGATGGTCCCTTTGATGGGGTAATTGCCGTCAATGATATACTGGGTTAGGGCTTTGCTCATAAATAAAAAAATACCCTAAGCCCGAAAATTATTCAACGGGGGCAAGGGCAAACCGCCGGGGGGCCCAGGGATTGAGATCAAGCTCCAGCAGGCCCCGGTAGATCCGGGCCTGATTGCCCCTAACCGCCCGGATTAAAACCTGGCAGCCTATCTTTGTGGTTTCCCCCGGGCCCGCTTCCTGCCGGGAGAGGTTAAAGGGGCTTTCCAGCGCCTGGGGAAAAACCAACTGAGGGGCGGCGATCAGAAATTCCTCCGGCAAAGGCTCCTGTCCTCCAGGCCGGGGATTTTCCTGAAAGACAAAAAGCCGGCTTAAAATTTTGGAAGGTTCAGGATTGTTTTCCCTAAGGGCCTTAAGGGTTTCCGGGGTTAGGGCGTTTTCTAAAAAAACCTGCGGCCCCTGGAACCAGGCCGCCGCCAGGGTTTGATAAAAGCCGTTCAGACTTCTGACAATGTTGGCCGTTTTTATTTCCCGGAAGCCCTCCCCCTGAAAGGCAAACCAAGTTAAAAAACTTTCCCGGCCCAGGCCGCTTTCAAAGACCAGCTCTTCGGTGAGGATATCCAACATTCCGTCTCCGTCCCAATCCCCCGGCAGGCAGTGAATCGAGGGGCCCTCTTTCAGGGAAAACCGGGAAAACCCCGGGGGAGAATTTTCGGCGTCGGGGGTAATAACAAGCCATTCCTCTTCAAAACCCCGGGGATGACGAAAACGGGCTTGAAGAATAAAGGCCGGGGAAACCGGAAGGCCCCTTAAATCCGTCCCGGCCCCCAGGTTTTGGAGGGACAGCTCCGGCCCGGACCCCGGCGGGCTGCCCAGGGGAAAAACAGGGCCGGGGATAAGGTCCTGCTTTTGATAAAAGATAAGGATAAAAAAGGCCCGCCCCGCCGCCGGGGAATCCAAAGCTGCGGGAACCAAGAAATCCGGCCGGCCGTCTGAGTCCATATCCCGGCTTTGGTACCCAGGCTCTTGTGGGGAAGGAAAGAGTTTTAGCCCCTCCGGGGTTTGGGCTCCCATTTGACGGACAAGCTCGCCCCGGCTTAACAGGGGGGCTTGGGCAGCCTCCCGAATTCCCCCAAGTTCCGGCTCCGGGGAGTCCGGCGTTATTCCGGGGCCGGGCAGGGAATCGGAGCCCCGCGGCGGCCCTGCTTCGGGAGGAAGGGCCGGCTCCTGGGTTTTGGATTCGTCCCGAAAGCCGGCGGGAGGATGGTTAAGGCAGGCCCCGCCGGCCAGGCAAAGGGCGGCCAGGAGCAAAAAGGCCGGGAAGACCTGAGACTTGACGACCATGGTAAGAATCATTTTACCTTAAAAAGTTCCGGTTTTCAACTATTAATTTTCGAGGGGCGGTAATTCTAAAATCCAGGCTTGCCCCCCGGCGTCCCCTAGCGTAGTGTAACTGACAAATGGCTTAATGAAGTCAAACCACGGACCTCACTTTTTCCCCCAAAGAGGGAAAAAGTCGACCACACAGACGGAAAAAAGTGGTGGGATTAGTGGTTAGTGGCTAGGCGGGGAGGTCCATCTACTCCTTTTCTTTGTCCGTGTCTGTCTGTGTCGTCCGTGGTTGTTCCTACTTCTGTGTAAGACAGAACACTAGGACCCCGGAACGTTATGTGCAATGCCTTGCCGAAGTCCAAAGTATATATATTGACATACTATAAAAAACACATTAAAATAACAGGAAAGGGGGTTGCCAAAATGGTTAAAATGGATGTAGAATCAATTAAAGAAGCCAATCGTATCCGGCAGAAGCATTTTCTTGAAAAACATAAAGATGAGGTTAATAAAAAAAGAAGGGAAAAGTATGCCGAACGCAAAGAAAAAAATAAATGCCCCCGCTGCGGAAAAAGAGTAAGAGCCAAAAATTATATATTGTGTAAAAATTGTTTAAGCAAGGCCAGGGAGTATCGTGAAAAATAGGACTGCTTAATTCCCCTTTTTAGCGTTCTTTTTCATTTCATCTTTTTTAATATTTTCATTTTTTCTGAATTGAATTATTTTTTTTATTATATCCCAGGGAAGTTCTTTGTTTAATTCAAACCGCAGCGTTCCCTTTCCGGTACGATATGGGGAAAGTTCCTTCTCGAACTGATCTATTCCCGACGGGCCGGGGAAAAGGCCATAATGATCCTTAAAGGCCGCAAAATGAATCAAATTCCCTTTCAGATAAAAGGCAGGCATCCCATAAGATATTTTTTCAAGGGCCTCAGGCGCTTCCGATTTGATAAAATTTCGTATTTTAATTAATGTTTTTTGTATTTCCGGCGAAAAACCGGCAATGTATTCATCTATTGTGCTAATGCCTTCTGACATCATGGCCTCCCTGCAAATAATAAATCATATTTTGAATTAATTTCGTCCGGTTCAATGAATGTTTCATCTTTGATAAATCTCAAATTTTATATATTTTGACATCGTGGTAAAATGTTTGTCATAATGTATTAATTTTAAATTATTTTGTATGCAATTTTGAACTATTATTAAATCCGATATTCCAATGTTATTATTTCCTTTTTTTATATTGAGTAACTGAAACCGTCTTATTTCTTCCCAATCTATTATGAGATCATATTTTTTTATAGTATTTATTATATCAGCCAGATGATGTTCATTTTTAAGAATAATTGATGGTAATAATTCCGTTAAAATAATATCATTAATACATATTGAATTAGTATATATCAAATCTGTTATAAACAGAAATTCCCGGTTTCCCTTAAAATACTCGATCCAGGCCGAAGAATCTATAATATTATTTTTCACCTTTTCCGCAGCTTATCTAAATCAATATCCAGCGATATTTTCCCAAAATATTGGGCTAATTCCTTGACTTTTTCTCTCTGGATAATATTTTCTAAGGCATATTTAATTAAATCCGTCTTTTTTGATATATTGGTTATATTCATTGCTTCATTAACCAATGCATCCGGCAAATCCAATGTGGTTCTCATAAACACCTCTTAACATATTATAAT
>JAISRN010000200.1 GCA_031273605.1 Spirochaetales bacterium
CCAGGTTGACATTGGATCTTTCCAGCGCCGTGTTCATGGTGTCGAGCCGGTGGAACAGGCTGCCGAAACGCCGGGCAAGAACAAGGGTAATGGTAATGGTGAACAAAAAAAATCCGTAGTTGCTGACGGAGAAAACCCCGCGGTTCATAAAGAAGCTGCTGAGGATGTCAATAACCCCGGCAGCGGACATTATGATGACGCCGAGAATGAGGTTTCCCTGGGGGGTTTTGATGAGGGCATCCCCCAGGGCCTTTCGCGGGGGCTTTCCGGCGGCCCTTTTTTGTTCGGCCACGGCCCGGTAGAAGGCGTAGATTATGCCGTAGCCAATGATGTAGGCAAATCCAAAAAGATCCGATACCCACCATACCCGAAGGATGTCATCCCCAAAGGGGCGGGGAAAGATCCATTGGGCAAGGGCCAGGAGAAGGCAGAACGCTCCATATACTCTGGTGACGATGGTGGTTTTCCCGAAGCTTAGGTGTTCCAGGAAGGCGCTCAACAGGGGCAAGGCCATAAAGATGGCTGCGTATTCGATCTGATAGGTGATATTGGTGTCAGGAATAAGGCTATAAATCGAATGGCTTCTCATTAAAGAATAAATTCCCAGGAAGGCCGAAAAAAAACAGTAATAGAGGTTAAACCGGTCCCGGGGGCGGCTTAAAAAGAGCAGCAAGTGGTATATCCCCACAAAAATATACACCCCGCAAAAGGCCATCATCAGAAATTCGTTATGATTTTTTTGGATAATTTCATACTCATCAATATAATAGGGATCGTCGTAACACAGGCCCGTCCCGTCGTAGTTCGGCGCCCCGATAATACGGAGGGCCAGTATGTTGGTCCCCCGGACAAACATGGATCTGTCCAGGGGCAATGAAATATACCGCCAGTTTCGGCCGGACAGGATCTGCCCCTCCTCGTCCAGATGGACTTCGGATTTTACCCTATAGCCGTTGAGGAATATTTCCCAGTTGTCCCCCAGGGTGGCCAGAAAGATCCCCGGCTGGGGGGACTTTTTTTCGTTAAATTGCTCAAATTGCTCCGGGCTTACCGTAAAGGGTATCACCATGGTGTATTCCCGGTCTTTTTCCCTGAAGGGAGAAAGAAAAACCCGTTTGGGAAGATCCGGCAGCCCCGTGTATTTAATGCTTACCGACCGGCGCAGATCCGGCTTAGACTGGATAACCTGCCAGGGGTCGGAGGAAAGTTCCGGGATTCTGATGCTTTCCGGGGGAACAAAACCGTTTTTTACATAGAGGGGGTAGGCGTACAGGTTGATATAAAAGGAGTCTTTCCGGGAATCCGGTTCAGAGTATGGGGGAGCGCAGCCGCAAAGAATCAGCAGCAAACCGGCGCTGAACAGCGGACTTTTTAATTTTGAAACAATCTTCATTTTTTACCTGGATTCGCCGACGCTCGAAAGGTCAGCATATTACTCATGGCTTTTTTCCCTGTTTCTCCGGAAAAGTTTTTCCAAAACCATATAAACCGCTATGGCGACGATAATACCATTGACGGGGGGAATAAGAAAGGGAAGCGCCCCGCCGGTCCGCCAGGCCGTCAGCGCCCCCAGGCCGTAGGCAATGAGGCCAGGAAGATGGAAGCCCGGCCTCAGGGTAAAGCCGCCGGTTCCGATAGAAATTCCGAAACCCGCCGCGCCCGTCTTTGGGGCCCTCCGGCGGCGCAGGATTCGCGCCAGCCATGCGCCGATAACGACTCCGGCAATAGGGGGAACCAGGGAGGAGAGGAGGCTTAAGAAGCCCGACAGCAGGGAAAGAATCCCCGCCGCGCCCAGGAGGGTTCCGGTAAGCCCCGTTATGACGGCGGTCCGTTTAAACCGCCTTTCCCCAATGCCCAGGAGTACCGAAACCGCCAGGCTGCCGGAGTAGGCATTCATCATGTTGGTAGTCCAGGCCGAAAGGATAAGGGTAATAAGGGCCATGGAGGGCAGCCCCGCATAGGCCAGCAGGGCGGTCATGTCGGCGTTTCCCGCGGCAATCCGGAAAAGCGCTCCGGCAAAAAACACCACCGTCCCCTTGACCGGCACGCCGAGAAAGAGGGACAGGATAAGCCCCCTCCGGTTCTTTGCGTAACGGCACCAGTCGCCGGTGGTACAGGCCCCCATGGCCCAAGCGCCTACGGCAACGGATATCCCCGCCCCCAAGGGCATGGGGGAAACCGGGCGGTAGGCCAGAAGGGCGGCCAGGCCCCCGTCTTTGGAGGAAATCACCATGTAAAGGGTATAAACCAGGGTGAGGATCAGCACCGGAACCATGATATAGCTCAGGAAGCTGAGGGCCCGGAAACCCAGCATGGCGGTGAAAGTCATCACCAGGCCCCAAAAAATCGTGCAGGCCCAAGCGGGGAGGGAGATTCCCAGGATGCCCGCCATCATAACGCTGAAGGAAGCCCCGCAGGCCGCGGCCTGAACGCCGAACCAGCCCACACTGGTTACCCCAAGGAGGAGGGCGGCAACAAAGCGGGCGCCCAGGACCCCCATGCCCTCCGCGCTGATCACCGCCGAGGGCAGCCCCGTGTCGCAGCTTTGGATACCCATCAGGGCGCCGTAAATAAAAAGAATGAGAAAACCCGCGGCAAGGCACAGGGCAACGCCCCCCAGGGAAAGCCCTTCGCTCAGCATCCCCCCGATAAAAAAAGCGGGGAGGCAGAACATCATTCCTCCGGGGATCAGGGCAAGGCCGAGCCAGCCCTGTCTTTCCTGGTCCCGAACTTTGAAGGTCAGCATATTATTCATATTTGATACATAGTATCATAAAGAGCCTGAACCGGCAACGCGGAAAAACAAGAACTTGACAGGAGGGGTATTAAGGAAATACAGTGGAGAAACATGAAATATTTAGCCTGCGCGGATCTGCATTGTTCAAAAAGCGAAGAAGCCTATTCCCTTTCGGTTTTGGAAGAGATTGCCGCGATATGCCGGGAAGAAAAGACCGACGGCCTTTTGCTGGGGGGGGACATTTTTGATTCCTTTCAGGATGCGGAAAATATGCGAAACCTGTTCGTCGGCCTTTTGGAAAAACTTCCCGAAAACTGCCGGGTTTATTATATTCCCGGCAATCACGAGGAGCTGCGGGCGGCGGGAACCCTGGAAAAATTTGATTTTGGCCGGGCCCGGCTTTTGGCGGCAAAACCCTATTCCCTGGAATCCCTGGACGTCGGCCTTGAACTGGCGGCAATCCCCTTTCAAAAAAACTACTCCGCCTACCGGAGCTGGAAGGTTCCCCCAAAGGGAAATAAAAAACGCATAGTCCTTGCCCACGGAACGGTTCCGGGAATCCGTGGGTATTTTCAGGAAGAAGAGAATCCCCCGGGGGTTTTAGACGAAGACCTCTTTGCCTGCCTGGAGGCGGACCTGGCGGTGGTTGGGCACATCCACGCCGGGTACAAAAAACAAAGCGGAGACTGCCTGATTATCTCCCCCGGTTCCGCCAGGGTTTGGCGGGAAGGGGAAACCGGAAGCCGCCGGGCCTTTCTGATTGACTCCGGGGCTTTAGGGAGGCCCGGGGAAATTATCCTGGCCTCCGCCGGGCAGTACCGGATAATCGGCGTTGAGGCTTTTCCCGATTGTTCCCTGGGCTTTCCTGAGGAACTGGAAACCGGAAAGGGCTTATCCCCCCCGGACTGGCTCTGCCTTAAAGTTTCCGGGGCTGTGGAGGATGAAACGGAGGTTATGAAGGGGATTAATAAAAAAATAGAAGAACTTAAAAAAAAATACCGCCGCATTACCCTTGCCAAGGAAGATCTTTTTGTGCTAAAAGGGATTTCTACCCATCCTTTGGCCCTTCAGTTTATCAAAAAATGGGAAGAAAGCCGGGAGAAGTACGGGGGGGAGGATGAGGAGGCCTACCGGCTTGCCAAATGGCGGGGACTGGCTAAATTAAAAGAAATAGCGGAAGCCCGGAAATGATTGAAACCCTTAATTTGACGGATTTCGGCAAGTTTAAAAAACGCCGCTTTGATTTTAAGCCGGTTACCCTTTTTCTCGGGGAAAACGAAACGGGAAAGTCTACCCTTTTTGACGCTATTTTCGATAAAATCTGCGCCCCCAAGGGCAACAGCGCCGAAGGCAGGCGGCTTAAAAGCCGTTACGGCGAAACCCGGCAGGCCGAATTAACGGGGGATGCGCCCCGGATTTCCGAATCCGACTTTCTTAACCTTTACGCGGTTAAAGCGGGGTCCGCCGCTCTTGAAATTGACAATAATTCCGAAGCCATAAACATCGTTAAGGCTTCGCTTTTTTCAGGGGGAATCGATCCGAAAATCCCGGCGGACAGCCTGATAAGGGCCGTTAAAGCCCGGGGAAGGGATTCCTTAAGCGAAGGGATAAAACAAGCCGAACAGGACATAGGGCGGTTAAAAAGCGATCTTGAGCGGGATTACGGCATCCGCAAAAATTATCTTTTTAAAGAGGCCGAAATAAAGCAAAAAGACGCCGCCCTGGAGGAGGCTGAAAAAAAAATAGCCCTGCTGGAAGAATCCGGGGCGGCCCTCGAAAAAGCTGTTAAGGATCAGCGCCTTATTAAAGACGAAAAACAATTTACCGAAATTATTTCTTTAATTTCCGATCTTAGGCGGCGGCGGGAGAACGTAAAAAAATATGCATCCTACTCTGCCGAAACTTTAGAAAAAATCAAAAATCTTGAAAATGCGGAAAAGGACTGCCAAAACGAAATTGACGCCGCGGCCAAAAATCTGGAAGCCGCTCTTAAAGAGGCGGCCGTAAAGGCGGGGGAAAAAAACGCCCTTGAAAAGGAACAGCATAAATTTGACCGGGTAAAAATCCTTGCGGATTCCCTTAAAGACCGGATTTATCCCAAGGAAAGGCTGATTGAGAAAAAAAGCGTTCTCCGGATAAATAAAGTTTTTATTGCCATAGCCTTTTTGTTTACCGCCCTGGGGGTGTTTTTATTTTTTAACGTCCCGCCCCGGATAAGTTTTTTTGTTTTAGCGGGGGGGCTTGTCCTAGCCCTTGCCTTTTTGATTTGTGCTTTTAGAAAGCAGACCGTCGATGATGTTTCCCGGTTAAGGGGGGAGCTTGAATCCCTGCGGGAAAGGTGGCGCAGAGAAACAGGGGGGGAACTGGAGGAAAGCTACGAAGGAATTCTCCTGGCCCTGGAAAACGCTTCCCGGGACGCGGAATTTGCCCTGGAAAATTACACCCGGTCATGTGAAGCCGCCGCCGCCGCCGAAGAAAAGGCCCGGGCCCTTATGGGGCAAAAGGCCCAGGGGGAAAACCGCTATGCCGGGGTAAAGAGGGAGTTGACCGGCGCCTTGAGCCGCGCCGGGGTAAGCGGCGCAACCGAATACGCCGCCGCCCTTGCCCGAAAGGAAAGCGAAACCGAAGGCTGCGCCGAAATCGAAAAAAAAGTCCGGCTCTACGGGGGGGAATACGGCGGGGTTTCCGAAGACGCCCTTGAGGATGCTCTCCGGCTGAAAATAAAAAATATCCGCGAAACGGCGCCCCCCGGGGAACTTACGGAAAACGAATTAAGAAGGCTCGAAATTCAGTTAAGCGAAAACAGGAAGATGATTGCTGCCCTGCAAAAAACACGGGGGGAGTCTATCTCCTCGGTAAGCCGGGACCGGGGTGAAACCCATGCCGTTTTTGGGGAGCTTCCCCAAAAAATTACCGAAGAAGAAAAGGCCCTGGGGGAGGCGGAGGCCAGGCTGGGGGAACTAAAAAGGGAAATCCGCGCCTCGGAGATTGCCGGGGAGATCTTTTCCTCCCTGTCGGAGGACGCGGGAAGAATGCTTGTTAATCTTTCGGAGGAAATAAAAACCGTTTTTTCTTCGTTTACCTCCGCCGGTCAAACCAAAGTCCGGGAAGTGGGATTAAAGTCTTTTTCCCTAAGCGACAGCGTTACCGTTTCCGATGAACTGGGGACCCCTCGGGATCTGGCCCACCTTTCCGCCGGCACCCGGGACGCCTTTTTCCTGGCCGCCCGGCTTATCCTTGCCGCAAAGTCTCAAGGGGGGGGCAAAAAAGCTCCCATCATTTTTGACGAATCCTTCACCGCCCTCGACAGGCCGCGGACGGAGCGGGCCTTAAAAATTCTGGAAGAGTTCCGCCAAAAAACAGGCGTCCAGATTGTTATCTTTACCAAGGACTTTGATCTGGAAGAACCGGCCCGGGCCGTTTTCGGGGACGCCCTGGGGGTAAACAGGCTCTAGTGTCCTGTATTCATCATTAACCACGGACAACACGGACGGACACGGACAAAGAAAAAGGACAAAAATGAAGTCTTATCGGCTTGAGCGTTATGCGCAATACAAATTTAACCGGTAGAAAGTATTTACAAAATATAAAAAATGCTATAAACTAAAATAATGAATATATTTTCGATAAGTGTCGAGAATGATGAATTTCAAATTATAACCTCCCTAAAATTGAACCGTATAAAACGAAAAAAATCAAATGAAATTTTCATTGAGGGAATAGAATGCATTAAACAGGCAATGGATTCAAAAATCGAAATTACTCGAATAATAATTAAGGATTTTTATGCTTTATCGGATTGGGGTAAAAGCGTAATAAAAAAATATGAAGACAAAAAAATCATAGAAATGTCAAAAGAATTGTATAATACTTTATGTGATAAAGAAAATCCATCTGAATTATTAGTAACGGCACAAATAAAACAAAATAAACTGGAAGAATTTGATACAAAAAATCCATTTGTATTGTTGTTTGACAGGCCGAGTGATTATGGTAATTTGGGTTCAATAATACGTTCGGCAAATGCTTTTAATATAGATGCAATATTTATTATGGGGCATGGAATAGACATATATGAACCAAAAGTAATAAGGGCAAGTTTAGGAAGTATATTTCTTACAAAAATTATAAATATAGAATCAATGGAAGTTCTCGAAAAATACATTCAAGAACAAAAGACAAAAAATAATATAAAAATAATAGGAACGGATTCTGCTGGCGATACATCAATAAAAAGTGAAAAATTGAATAAACCAATAATGGTAATTATAGGGAATGAAGCAAAAGGAATGAGTATAGGGTTGAAGAAATTATGTGATAAAATAATAAAAATACCAATTGAAGGAAGCATAAACTCATTAAATGTATCATGTGCGGCATCAATAGTAATGTGGGAAGTATATAAAAATGAATTGTAAAAATAGTGGCGCCTCCCCCTTGCCCTTTTGGGGCGGCTTTGCTATGATGTTTCTGCATTCCTGCGGGCACGCTTAAAACGGGGGTTTTCCCGCCCTGTGGCGCCGCCGCCCCCTGGGCGGAGGGCGTGCCGGTCCTGCCTGCAAGGGGCTCCCGGTTAAGGGAAAAACGAAGATGCCGAACTTCGGTAAAAACGAGGCGCTTGTAACGGGAACAAGATAGAAGCCGATCCCTTCCAAAAAGGATCACACCACAGGGCCCTGCCGGGCGGGTTAATAAAGCTGTTTCGGCAGCTCTATTAATGACGCCGGTTATGAAAGGACCAGCGGGCGCCGGGATACCGGGTGGGGTTGTTTTGGGCCAGCGGACGGTGAAATGTCCGCCGCCTGTCCGCCCTGAATAATCCTCACGCTGAACGGGCCTCCGTCCTTTCCTAATGCAGGGCCTATTTTTTGTTTTTATAAGGGGGACGCCATGATCATACTGCCCGAGGAGCGGGGGCTCCTCTATCACCGGGATGAATACAAAAAGCTGCTCATGCCCGGAAAGCACCTTATTCCGCCTTTTCATTACGTGGAACGGTACCGGATCGACACGGCCTTCATCCCCCAAAAGGGGCTTCTTGAAATTCTCCTAGAGCGGGACGAGCGGCTTGCGGAGGAACTTGAGATTGTTGAGCCGCCGGATAACCATATCGTCCTGGTTTTTGAAAACGGAAAACTGACGATGGTGCATTTTCCCGGCAAGGTTGACGGGCGGATGAATGCCGCTCCGGGGGGCAGGGTCTGTTACTGGAGGGGCCCCCAAAAACGGAGCTTTACCCTGGTCAACCTTGACGATACCCAAGGGGCCGCACAGTTTGACCGGGCCATTCTTCTGCACCCCCTCCTTTCTTCCTGCCAGCTTGTTCAGCAGTACACAGTGGAAGCCTGGGAAAAGGGCCTCTTGTTTATCGACAATGTGTTCAGCCGGGTTCTGGAAAACGGGACCTATTTTTTCTGGAAGGGCCCCCGCCCGGTGGAGGTGAAAAAAGCGGACCTCCGTCAGCAGCAGATGGAAATTTCGGGCCAGGAAATTATGACCCGGGACAAGGTTCCCCTGCGGCTTAACTTTTTCTGCTGGTACCGGATCGCCGATATTATGAAGGCGGTTCTGGAAATAAAGGATTTTGCCGCCCAATTTTACGTGGCCCTCCAGGTCGCCCTTAGGGAGTATATCGGGACCCTCGGCTTTGACGAGGTGATGGAAAAAAAGGAGAGCATTGGCGCCGCCGTGGCGGAACTGGCTAAAAAGGACGCTGGCGAATTCGGCCTGACCCTGGGGAAGGCCGGAATCAAGGACATCGTCCTCCCCGGGGAGATCCGGAGTATTATGAACCAGGTGCTCATCGCGGAAAAAAAGGCCCAGGCAAACATCATCATGCGCCGGGAAGAAACTGCCTCCACCCGGAGCCTTCTTAACACGGCAAAACTTATGGAAGAAAACGGAATGCTCGCCCATCTCAAAGAAATGGAATACATTGAGCGGATTGCGGAGAAGATCAATCAGATTACCCTGTCGGGAAACGGGGGGGTCATCGAGGAGTTTCGCCGGCTTTTTCTGCCTGCCAAGTAAACCGGAGAATACCCTCAGGGCCGATTCACGGGATATTTGAGGCAGTTCCAAAATCTGACATTTTGGAACTGCCTCATTTAACTTCCCTTTTGTTAACTCCTCTTTTGTTTGACAAACATCTCTTTGTTTGTTACTATTATATGTAATCATATATATAAAAAATTGTGTCCCAGGAGAAAAAAGCTCCTAGGATGATTAAACGAGGAGGATATCATGAGTTTATTTGATTTGAAAGGTAAGGTAGCCCTGGTAACCGGCGCATCTTCGGGACTGGGCATTCAATTTGCCAAGGCCCTGGCAGGGCAGGGGGCTAACCTGGCCATCCTGGCCCGGCGGCAGGAAAAACTGGAGGAAGTCCAAAAAACCATCGAGGCCCTGGGGGTGAAGTGTTTTGCCATTAAATGCGATGTGCTCAAAAACGATGAGATCAAAGCCGCGGTGGCCAAAATTAAGGACCACTACGGGCGGATTGATATTTTGATCAACAATGCCGGCACCGCCCGGTCCAACCCCGCGGAATCCCAATCCGATGACGATTGGAACGCGGTGATCAACACCAACCTAAACAGCGTGTACTTTATGGCCCGGGAAGTGGGCAAGGTTATGATTGAACAGAAGTACGGCAAGATCATCAACCTGGGTTCTATTCACTCGAGCGTGGCTATGGCCGTCAGTCCCTTAAACGCGTATTGCACATCCAAGGGCGGCGTGCTGATGCTTACCAAGGCCCTGGCCAACGAATGGGCCAAGTACAACATCACCGTAAACGCCATCGGCCCGGCTTACTTTCCTTCCGAAATGACCGACGCCGTTTTGAGCGATCCGAATTTCCTTACCGTGGTTAAAACCTACTGCCCCATGGGCCGCCCCGGCAAACCGGGTGAACTGGACGGGGCCATTATTTATTTTGCCTCCGATGCTTCCAGCTACACCACCGGCCAACTGCTTTCGATTGACGGCGGCTGGACGGCCATCTAGCCGGCTTAAACCTGGCCTTAAGTTTTGGGGTTCCGGTCAACCGGATCGGGACCCCCGTTTAAATAGCCTAAACTTGACCCATAAAAAAGGGACTTCCCACGGAAGTCCTTTCTCCATTTTTTCTTCCTTTATTTCCAATTTTCAATGGTTATATTTTCTATCCTGTTAAAATATAGACGCTGTTCAAAATGGCAGATTTTGGAACTGCCTTTAACCTGTGGTCATTCAAAGGCGGTGTTCAAAGGCGGGTGGTTGATTTAGGGGCTTTTTGTTTCAGGGGAACACAGCCGCCGGGCCAGTTGGAGGGAGGCCTTGAGGTCCGGCAGAATGTAATCGGCCTCTATCAAAAGGTCCAGATCGAGAATTTTGTCCTTGATGGAATGGCTGGCCCCGGAAAGAATTATCCTAACCTGTTTCTTTTCCAATTCCCGAATCAATTCTCCCAGGCGGTTTAAGCCCGTGGCGTCCATGATGGGAACGTGCTCCAGGCACAGAATCACCACCCGGTGATGGGTTAGAAGGTGTTTTTCAATGTTGAGGAATTCCGCCACCGAGCCAAAAAACAGGGGCCCTTCCACCTGAAAGATCAGGACATTCCTGGGTATGGCCCCTCCTTCCGGGGACAAGAGCATATCCTCCCCTTCTTTGTCGGCAATGAGGGGGGTGAGGGAAACCGAATCCGCCATGCGCTTCATAAAAACCAAGAGGGAAAGGACAAAGCCGCTGAGAATCGCCACCGTCAGGTCTTCCAGGATGGTCAGAAAAAAAGTAATCAAAAGAACCAGAACTTCGTATTTATTAACTTTAAATTGACGCCGGAAGGTTTTAAAATCGCTCATGTTCCAGCAAACCACCAGGAGGATTCCCGATAGGGCGGGGATGGGAACGAGTTTAACCAGGGGCATGGCCGCCAGGAAGATCACCAGGAGGGTTAAGCCGTGGATGATCCCCGCCAGGGGGGTCCGCCCTCCGGCGTTGACGTTGGTGGCGGTCCGGGCAATGGCGCCGGTGGCGGGGATGCCCCCAAAAAGGGGAGAGACCATATTGGCCAGCCCCTGGGCCAGAAGTTCGGCGTTGGGCCGGTGCCGGCTGCCAATCATGCCGTCCGCCACCATGGCCGACAACAGGGACTCCAGAGCCCCCAACAGGGCAATGGAAACCGCCGGGCGGAAAAGTTGGCGGATCATTCCGGGGTCCAGGGCGGGAAAGGCGGGGGCCGGGAAGCCCTGGGCCAGGCTGCCAAACCGGCTGCCGATGGTTTCCACCGGCAGGTTAAAAAGAGAAACCGCCAGGGTTGAGACGATCAGGGCCGCCAGGGGGCCGGGGATCAAGGTTTTGGAGCGCTGAATGAAAACCACAATGACGATGGACAGGGTTCCCAGGGCAAGGGCCCAGGGATTAAGGGTGTCTAGGTGGGAAAAGTAAACCCCCCATTTGCCCAGGAAATCCCCCGGTACGGATTCAATGGTCAAGCCCAAAAAATCCTGCACCTGGGTTGAAAAAATGATCACCGCGATTCCCGTGGTAAACCCCACAATCATGGTTCTGGGCACATACTTTAGCAGGGCGCCCATGCGGAGCAGCCCCAGCAAAACCAGGATGATCCCCGCCATAAAAGTGGCCGCCGCCAGGCCGGCGTAGCCAAAGGTGTGAAGGGTGGAAGCCACCAGCACCACAAAGGCGCCGGTGGGTCCGCCAATCTGCACCCGGCTGCCCCCAAAGGCGGAAATAATAAATCCGGTGATAATGGCGGTGATGATCCCCTTTTCCGGCGAAACCCCCGAGGCAATGGCAAAGGCAATCGCCAGGGGCAGGGCTAAAACCCCCACAACCACCCCGGCGCTTAGTTCTTTAAGGAGCTGCCGCCGGGGAATCCCCTCCTTGAGCAGGGTGAATAATTCGGGTACAAGTTCGCCTGGGTTAAGGGATTTCATTTTTTCGAGGCTTTTGGGGGCCTGACATAGATAAACCAGTAAAGGGCCCCCACAAAAAAAGCTCCCCCCACAATATTGCCACCGGTGGCAATGATAATATTTTTTATCCCGTTTATCCAGTTTAAAGCCGGATAGCCCTGGGGATTAAGCAGCAGGGCGGCGGGAATGAAATACATATTGGCAATGCCGTGCTCAAAACCCATGGCCACAAAAGCGGTTACCGGAAAGATCATCCCCAGGATCTTCCCCGCTGCATCTCCCGAGGCCATAGCCATAAGGACTCCCAGGCAGACCAGCCAGTTAGCCCCGATTCCCCGGATAAAGATTGTCCAGCCCGGCAGGGCGCATTTTGCCGCGGCAATCTCCAGGGCGGCTTCGGCAAAGATGCCCCGGACCAGCCCTGTTCCCAGAACTATAAAAACCGCCATAAAAAGGGCGCCGGCAAAGTTCCCCGTCCAGACCAGGAGCCAATTTTTAACCATGGCGGCAGGGCGGACTTTTTTTTCTAGTACCGCCGCGGAAAGCAGGCAGTTGCCGGTAAAGAGTTCCGCCCCGGGGATGACCACCAGGATAAGCCCCAGGGAAAAAACCAAACCCTGGATGATTTTTTTTAAGCCCAGCCAGGGAACCTCACCGGCGGCGGCAAGGGTGGAAAAATGGGCCGCCAGGCCAATGTAGACTCCCGCCAGAATCGCCAAAAGAAACTCCCGGCCCGCCGGCCGGGCGGCTTTTTTTATTCCCATTTCGACCATATTAAAGGCAATTTGGGAAGAATCGGAAAAGACAGCCATTACCAATATAGTATAAAGCAAGGAGAATTAAAAAGCAAGGGGTCAGGGGGAATCAATTTTTCCCTTAACGATGCGGATTCCCTTGCTCGTTCCCATCCACACCGCCCCGGCCTTAAGCATTTCGTCGCAGATCCGCCGTCGTTGATTCCCGTGGAAGCCTTAACCCGGACCCCTTCCCCTAGGGCCTGCTTCATTTACCCCTCCTTAATCCATATAATAGCCGCCATTAATGTTGACATTTTCACCATTGATAAAGCCCGCCTCGGGGGAGGCCAGGAACATCATCAGGTGGGACATATCCTCTACCGTTCCTAAGCGCCGGACGGGTATCTTTTCCGCGGCGTCTTTTTTTCGCCCTTCGTCCCAGTAGGCCATGAGTTTAGTCATAACGGCGTGGGGGGCTATGCAGTTGCAGGTAACGCCGAAGGGCCCCAACTGGTAGGCCACGGAACGGGTAACGCTTAAGAGCGCCCCCTTGCTGGCGCCGTATGCGTAGGTGGTGGAGTGATCCCCCATTTTGCCGCAGATTGATGATACATTAATAATCCGCCCGTAATGCCGGCGCTTCATAGCCGGAGTTACCGCCCGAATGGCGTAAAGGGCCCCCATAACATTAATGCCGATGGTTTGGCGGAGAAGCTCGTCGGTGGTTTCTTCAATGGGAAAATTTTTTAATATTCCCGCATTATTTATTAAAATGTCCAGCCTGTCGAAGGTTTCCAGGGTTTTGCCGACCGCCGCCTCAACCTCCCTGGGATCAGAAACATCGCACTTGAGGGCCAGAAAAGCGGCCCCCTGGCGGGACAAAATTTCAGCGCCCTGCCCCAGGGCCTCCTCATCCACATCGGAAATAACCACCGAGGCCCCCTCCTTGGCCATATCCAGGGCTGTCTGAAAACCCATGCCCTGGGCGGAGCCGGTAATAAAGGCCGTCTGTCCGGTAAATCTGTCTGCACGCATAGCAACCTCCTGAAAATAAAAAAGCCCTGATTAGTTGTTTACCGGGACATCATCCCGCCGGAAATATCAAAAACGGCGCCGGTGGAATAGGAAGCCTTGTCTCCCGCCAGGAAGGCGACCATTTCCCCCACTTCGGAAACCTCTTCCAGCCGGCCCAGGGGAAGGCTTTGGTTGTACTTTTCAATGGCCTCTCCGTTTTTAAGGGTTCCGGCGGTTAATTCCGTAAGAACCATCCCCGGACAAACGGTGTTGACCAGAATCCCGTACCGGGCGGTTTCTTTGGCTAAGGAGATGCCGAAGGAAACCACCGCCCCCTTGGAGGCGGCGTAGTGGGTTTTTCCGTTCTTGGAGCCGTTAAAGGCGGCTTGGGAGGCAATGTTAATGATCCGCCCCGGAAGGCCCCGGGGAATGTTCCGCCGGAGAAATTCCCGGCAGGTAAGAAAAAGGCTGTCCACGTTGGCGGCCAGGCAGTCCTTCCATGATTTAAAATCCGAATCCACGATATTAACCACCGGGCATATCCCGGCATTATTCACCAGGAGGGTAACCGGTCCGCCAAAGGCGTTTTCCGCCCGGTCAAAAAGACCGGGAATGGCCTCTTCCCTGGTAACATCGGCCTGAAAGGGAACCGACTGAACGCCATAATCCTTTACCAGGGCATCGGCAACCCTTTGGGCTTTTTCCTCACTGGCGGCGTGGGCATAATTGATCAGTACGTCCGCCCCTTCCCTGGCCAGTATCCTGGCAATGCCAGCCCCCAAACCCCGGGCGCTTCCCGTTACGATGGCTTTCTTTCCGCTTAAGCTCTGTCCCATGATGGAGAAGTGTAGCCTTTCTAAACGGCGGCTGTCAACGCGGCGGGCGCCGCATTGGCCCGGGCTTTGGCCTTTTCCTATATGGCCTTCAGGGAATGAATATCCCTAACGATGGTTTCTCCCGATGATCGGAGGATTGCCGATTCATCCCTGATTTTGATAATCAAATTGTTTATCTCGTTCAGGGAACGGACCACATGGCTTCCTCCGCTGCTCTGGGCGTCCATGGCGCCCTTTATGCTTGCCGCCTCGTCTTTGACCGCGGCTATGAGGGACACGATAGCTTCAAACTGCTCCCGGGCATTGGCCGAGGAATCCCGGGAGTTGTCGATCAGGGCCTTGATGTTCCCCAGGCTTGTGGAAATTTCCTTGGCCTGGCGGCCCGAATTTTCCGCCAGTTTCCGGATCTCCCCGGCAACCACCGCGAAGCCCTTCCCGATGGATTCCCCCGCGTGGGCCGCTTCAATGGCCGCGTTCATCCCTAAAATGCTGGTTTGATCCGCTATGTCGCCGATGACCTGGCAGGACTGGATGAGGGAATCCGCCTGGGAGGAGACATCGCTGATCAGTTCCCCTATCTTGTCTATCCGCTTTTTGCCTTCCGCGGAGGATTCGTTGAGCTTAAAAACCGTGGCGGCGTTATGCTCCAGGGTGGTGTCTATGGAGTGGATATTTTTTACCATCTCCTCGATAGCGGAGGACGAAGAAAGCACGTGTTCCGCCGCGGCACTTATCCCCTTGGACAGGCTGCTTATCCCTTTTGTGCTTTTGTCCATTTCTTCCAGAACGTGATTTAAAACGGAGTTTACCGTTTCCTTTAATTTTTGCTCGTTGATCAGGTTTTTCTCAAATTCCACGTAGTACTGGCAGTTTTCCCGCTTGTTAAGCCCGTTGATGATGGCCACCGCCATCTGCTCGCAGCTCCGGTATCCGCAGGCCCCGCAGTTGAGAATGTCCCCCGGCTTGGTTTTATGCATTTGGACGAACATGGCGTCAATATCCGTCCGGGAAGGGGATATCACCCATTTCTTAAAAACCTCGGAGCGGCTAACGTAGGAACGGCCGTAAAGCCCCTCCTCCCAATGGGCGTCCAGGAACTTTTCGAGCTTGCTCTTGCGGAAAAGTTTTGAAAGTCCCCTGGGGCGGTACTTTTCCCGGACCTCCTGGGCCCGTTTTTCTACCAGGGATTCAATATCGTCCAGATGCTTGCCCCGGTTCCCCGTACCGGCGCCGCCGTTGCAGCCCATGTGACAGTTAAGGCAGTCGATAAGGGGATAAACCGGGGCGCTTCCCTTTTCGATGGATTTGGAAAGGTGGGCAAAATAGTGGTAGACCTCGGGGGAACCTTCGATTTTTCGGGTATGGGCGGTTACGTCAGGATCGTAGCGCCCCACGGTACGCATGAGCCCTCCGGGGCTGGAAAAGAGCACCGCCCGTTCCGCCGGGGGGTTGTCATAATCCTTTTCAGGGTAGACGGAAATACTTTCTCCCCGGCCGTCCAGGTATCGCTGGATCGAATTGAAGGTAACGTTGTAGTCCCCCATGCCGCACGCGTCAAATTCCCGCCTTTTCGCGTAACAGGGGGAAATGGCCGCAATCCTATGGTTCCGGTATTCAGGGTAATACCGCTTAATCATCTTCATGGTATGCATCATGGGGCTGTCCGCGGGGGCCAGATAGGGGATAAGCTCGGGGCGGTACATTTCGATAAAGGAAACGATGGCAGGGCAGGGCTGGGCTATGACGGTGCGGGGTTTCTTCTTTTTCATAAAATCCAGATAGGATTTGACGGTGAGCTCCGCCCCAAAACTAACGTCGAATATACCCTTAACCCCGAGGGACTTGAGGAGGCCGTTGATGTTGAGGTACTTCCCCTGAAAGCTGGCGGCTACCGCGGGGGCCACAATGGCGACGATGGGGGTTCCGTTTTTCAGATCCTTCATAAAACTGTCAAAATCATCGAGGCCTATCCGGGCATGGTGGGTACAGGCGCTGATACATTCGCCGCATCCTATACAAAGATCGCTGTGGTGGTCCACGATGTTCCCGGCCCCGTTGTTGCACATTTTGGCGGGGCAAACCATGATGCAGCGATGACAGTTGACGCACTTATCCTCCAGCACATGAATAACCGGCCGTAAACCCTTCCCTTCCTTTTTACTTTCCATTTGTGTTCCCCTTCCTTTTGACGAGTATGGATGAGCCAGTTTCAGGTTCCGAAACTGGCTCAGATGCTGGGTGAATTATACATCTCTATTTTTTTTATTTCTACAAATATTTGAACCAATTTAAAAAATCGTAACTACTCAGCCGCCTTTTGAATCCGTCCTGTTTACTACTTTACTACTCTGTTTTTATGGGGTAAGATTGCTTGAGACTAAGGAGGAATAAGCAATGAACGATAAAGAACTTTTGAAGGAACTTGAAAAATACGATACCCCTTCCGTTACCAACGTGGTGGCCACTTACCCTGGGGACGAGGAAACCTGCCTCGGCCTCTACGATCCCTGGGTGATCAACTGGTATACCGACTCAACCCTGAAATGCATGTACCCCGAACTGGGACGGAAGGCCGGCTTCGCGGTTACCTGCGTGGTGGGGCTGCCGAACCCGGGCTTTAAGCGGCTGGAATGGGCGGACGTTTTCCGGGCCATAGGCGCCGCCGGGGGGCCGGTGGTTCTGGCCATCAAGCAGGATTTCCCCGAAGAAATAAAAAAGAAAAACGGCCTTTCCGGCGGGAATTTGACCACCGCCTTTAAGGCCTGCGGGGCCATAGGGGTCATTTCCGACGGGCCTTCCCGGGACATTGACGAGATACGGCCCAAGGATTTTCAATACATGCTCACCGGCGTCTGCGCCGGCCACGGCGACTTTGCCGTCAAGGCGGTGAATGTGCCGGTGAATATCTGCGGCATGGACATAAGCCCCGGAGAAATCATCCACATGGACGAAAACGGCGCGGTAAAATTCCCCCGGCAAGTTCTGCCCCAGGTGGTGGAAAAGATTGAAAAACTCCTCGCCGGCGAGGCGGACAAGCAGCGCCGGATCGCCGACGCCGCCGGGGACGTGGAGAAGATCATCCGCATCATGAAGGGCTTTGAGTAAGAAGCCCCCTATTCCCGGGTTAAAGCCAGGGCGTCTTCCAGGGCGGGGGCAATGTTCCCGGCCCCCAGGTCGTGTGAAAAGCCGGATTTTTCCAGGATCT
>JAISRN010000214.1 GCA_031273605.1 Spirochaetales bacterium
TGGCCGAGGCCCTGGCCGGCGCCGGCATCGCCTCCATCCGGATGGACTTTCCCGGCTGCGGGGATTCCCAGGCTTCCTTCTTTGACTACTCCCACACCGCCAATATTTCCGACTCCAACGCGTGCCTGGCCTGGGCCCTGACCAACGCCCCGGTGGATCCCGGCCGGCTGGGGGTTCTGGGCTACTCCAACGGCGGCCGGATGGCTTTAATGATGTCCACCGAAGGGGACTTTCCCTACAAAGCCATGGGGCTTTTAGCGCCGGCCTACTTTACCGGCACCCCCGAACAGCGGGCCGAGGCGGAGGAACGCCTTGCCATAGCCCAGGCCGAGGGCAGCTTTAACATGGACTGGTACGGCCGGACCCTCCAGGTAAGCCCCAGGAATTACCTGGACGACCTGGCTTCCTTCGACATCATGGGGCAGGTCCGCCCAAGGGTGGAAACCCTCATTGTCTACGGCGACCAGGATGAAATGGTGGCCCCCGCCATCTGCCGGTCCCTGCAAAGTCTGCTGGGCGCCGAGGCGGTGGAGGTACCCAATGCGGATCACGGCTACGGCTTTTACAGCGATCAGCCGGAGGTTACCGCGGCGGTTCACGGCGCCTTTATTGATTTTTTCACTAAAAATCTTTAAGCCCCGCCCGGTCAAGCCGGTGAAAAACCGGCTTGACCTTGATGGCGGCCTCTTTTTAAAAAGCAGATGAGCCAGTTCCAAAATCGGTTATTTTGAAACTGGCTCCGGCTATTTCCTAAAGTTCGCCTTTGGCGAACTTTGGCTTGCGCCTTGCGAAACGTGCCATTTTCAGAGATTGCAGTTCCAAAATCTGACATTTTGGAACTGCCTCAGATCTTAAAAAGGAGTTTCCATGAACGGTTCAACGAAGAATTCAAAGCAGGGTTTTCTTAATTTTGTTCTTCTTTTTATGGCCCTCCTCTCCCTGGGCTGCGCATCGGCGTCCGGGGCTAGCCAGGGGCTGCCGACGGACGGGGAGGGTCCCGATCGGCCCATGCGGGGGCAGGCGGGGGGTTTTTTTAACCTGGCCCTTGCCAGCTTGGGGGCGGGGGATTATCCAATGGCTATTCAGTCCCTGAACTCCGCCCTGGCGGAGGACCCTGCCCATTACGTGCTTTATTGGTACCGGGGGGTGGCCTATTATTTTTTGCAGGATTTTGAAAAAGCCCTGGAAAACTATGACCGGTCTATCGAGTTAAACCCCGGTTACGCCGGGAGTTACCAAAACCGGGGCAATATCTACATGATCACCGGCCGGAGCGCCGAGGCCCTGGCGGATTTTGACCGGGCCATTGACCTAGACCCCTCGCCGGATAATTACTACAACCGGGGCGACCTCTACTCCCGGCTGGACCGGCAGGAGGAGGCCCTGGCGGATTTAAACACCGCGATTGATCTGAACCCCCGGTTGATTGACGCCCACCGGGAGCGGGGAAAAATATTTTTTTCCCGGCAAAACTATGAAGGCGCCGGGCAGGATTTTGAGGCGGAACTGGGGATCAACCCCCAGGACGTGGAAGCCCGCTTCTACCTGGGCAACTCTCTTTTAATCCTGGGGGACATCCTGGGGGCCGTTGAGCAGTACACCCAGGTGATTGCGGCGGCTCCCAATGGTTCTGCGGCCTATGGCAGGAGGGGCTTTGCCTACCTGCTGCTCAATAATTTCCCCCAGGCCCGCAAGGACCTGATCCGGGCGGTGGAACTGAGGCCGGATAACCCGGATCTGCCTGCTTTTATCGAGTTCTACAGCCGGGCCACCGGGGAGAGTCTCTTTTAGATTCCCCAAAGGAGTTGTGATGAATTGTCAAAATGCCAAGAATCACCGGGCCGGTTTTTTGCCGATCCTTTTTTCATCTATTTTCAACGGGGGGTTGTTTATTTTTTCCTGCAAGAGAGGGAAAAAGCGGTGGAGGACTGGACCCGGTCCCTGGCCATTCACCCCCGCTGGGTTCGCTCCTACCGGCTTCGGGCCGAGGCCTTGGCTGAATTGGGCCGCTTCGATGAAGCCATGGCGGATTTTAACCGGGCTATTGAGTTGGACCCACAATTAACCGGCGCCCACCGGGAGCGGGGAAAGCTGCTGTTCTATGCCGGACAGTTAAGGGAAGCGTGGAGAGACCTTGGGGTGGAACTGGAGCTTAACCCCGATGATGTGGAAGCCTTTTTCTACCGGGGAAGCGTTTCTTATGTAACTCCGGACCCTATAGGGGCCGTTAGCCATTACAACATGGTGATTGCTGCGCCGCCGGGGGAGTTCACTACAAGGGTCTATATCCGGCGGGGCGTAGCCAACCTGCAGTTAAACAACGTGGAGCAGGCCAGGGCAGACCTCATTATGGCATCGAAATTGGAGCCCAATCACCGGGAACTCCCTGATGCTGTCCTGTTTTTCCGGCAGATCGCGGGGGAAAACCCCTTTTAAACGACTTTTTCCACCTTGCCCGCCCGGAGACACCGGGCGCAGACGGTGAGGGACTGGGTTCGTCCCTTAACCAGCGCCCGGAGCTTAATTAAATTGGGCATCCAAACCCGGCGGGTTTTATTATGGGCGTGGCTTATTTTGTTGCCGGAGATCGTTCTTTTTCCGCATATTTCGCATTTCCGTGACATCCTGTCCTGCCTTTTTTGCCCATGATGACGGGCTTCGCTGTTTCAAGCCACTATAGCAGGATAAAGAAATCCTGTCCAGCCCCCGGTACAGGGCCAGCGCATATAAACTTTGGACCTCTTACAAATCCCGCAAAACCACATAACTTATGAAGAAAATGAACCGTGAAGTCAAATAAGTCGAAGAAGGAAGTCGAAAAAGGCGCTCTGATACAAAAATTTCTTCGACTGAGTGAACACAGAGTGTTCACGATTCGACATTCGCGGTTAAAAATTCTTGTTTTTTAT
>JAISRN010000196.1 GCA_031273605.1 Spirochaetales bacterium
GCCGTGAAGAAACCCTGGACGATTGTGATCTTTGTGCCTCAATCCGTGGTGCTGGGACCGGTGTGGACCCTCATAGAGTTCAGCCTTATCTTCATAGTGATAGCGGGCATAGCGGCGGGTCTCATCATCTTCTTTGTTTCTCTGCGTATTACCAATCCTATCGTCAGGGTTGCTCTAACCCTCAAGGATATAGCCGAAGGGGAGGGAGATTTGACAAAAACGGTCAATGTCGATTCCAAGGACGAGATTGGAGACCTGGCCCGCTACTTTAACGCAACCCTGAGAAAAATAAAAAGTTTTGTAAACACCATCAAGAACCGGTCCTTCACCCTGCTTAACATCGGCAACGAGCTTGCCGGCAACATGGCCGCCACCGCCGCGACGATTACCCAAATAACCGCCCAGATTGAAAACATCAAGGGCCGGGTTATTAATCAGTCCGCCGGCATAACCAAAACCAACGCAGCCATGGAGCAGATTACCTTCAACATCGACAAACTGGGGGGCCACGTGGACCGTCAAAGTTCCAGCGTCTCCCAGTCCTCCACGGCCATTGAAGAAATGCTTGCCAATATCCGGTCGGTTACCCAAACCCTCCTCAAAAACGCCGATAACGTTAAGGAGTTAATCGAGGCCTCCGAGGTGGGGCGCGCAGGGTTGCAGGAAGTGGCGTCGGATATCCGGGAAATTGCCCGGGAGTCCGAGGGGCTTTTGGAGATCAACGCGGTAATGGAAAATATTGCCAGCCAAACCAATCTCCTGTCCATGAATGCCGCCATTGAGGCCGCCCATGCCGGGGAATCGGGGAAGGGTTTCGCCGTTGTCGCCGATGAAATACGAAAGCTGGCGGAAAATTCCGGGGAGCAGTCCAAAACCATTGCGACGGTCTTAAAAAAAATCAAAGACTCCATCGATAAAATTACCGATTCCACCGGCAGCGTTCTTAACAAATTCGAGGCTATTGACAGCGGAGTTAAGATCGTGTCGGATCAGGAGGAAAACATCCGCAACGCCATGGAAGAGCAGGGGGAAGGAAGCAAGCAGATTCTTGAGGCTATCAGCCAGTTAAACGAAGCTACCCAGATGGTAAAAAGCGGTACCGGAGAGATGCTTGAGGGGAGTCGGCAGATCATTCAGGAGAGCCGGAATTTGGAACTGGCCACCGGAGACATTACCCAGGGAATGAACGAAATGGCCGCCGGGGCCGGGCGGATCAACACCGCGGTGGACCGGGTCAACGCCATCAGCGGGGAGAACAAAGAAAATATTGACATCCTGGTCCGGGAGGTATCAAAATTCAAAGTAGACTAAAGGAAAAAACTCTATGCCGGCTGATAAATCCCCGGGGCGAATAAAATTATTTTTTTTTCTCCTGGCTCTGCTTGTTTGCCTAAGCCTTTCGGTTTCGATTTTTTTTGGAGCGGCGGACCTTAAACCCGGCGGTATCCTAAACTTTTTTCTGCGGACCCGGAAAGGAACCGCTTTAGAGGCGGCCCAGACCCTAATCCTTCTCCGGGTCAGGCTGCCCCGGATTCTCCTGTCGGCCCTGGCCGGGGCCGCCCTGGGTTTGGCCGGGACGGTGTTTCAGGGGGTGTTCCGCAACCCCCTGGCGGAGCCCTATCTCCTGGGGGTTTCCTCCGGGGCCGCCCTGGGGGCCGCGGCGGCTTTCAGCCTGCCTGCCCTGGCGGCGGGGGCCGGCGGCTTTTGGGAAACCTCCGTCCTGGCCAGGGTGGGCCACATTTCCTTCCTGGGCCTCTGGGCCTTTGCCGGAGCGGCCCTGGCCGGGTTCCTGGTTTTTTTGGCCGCCGGGAAGGGGGATAATTTTTCCTCCCTGCTCCTGGGCGGCCTGGCCATGGCCTATCTTTTTCAGGGTTTCCTTTCCCTTTTTCTCCTTCAAAACCGGGGAGGGCGGGAAAGAATCCTCTACTGGATGATGGGAAGTTTTTCCGCCGCCTCCTGGGACAAAATCCTTTGGGCGGGAATTCTCCTAGGCCTAACCGGAACCTTTATCTTTAGCCGGGCCCGAATCTTAAACCTCCTTTCCCTGGGCAGTGAGGAAGCCTATTCCCTGGGAATCCGGCCGGGCCGGGAGGGGCGGCTTCTCCTGGGGGCGGCGAGTCTCCTTACCGCCGGGGTGGTTTCCGTATCGGGGATCATCGGTTTTGTGGGGCTGCTGGTCCCTCCCCTGGGGAGGTTTTGGACCGGCCCGGATCACAAAAAGCTCCTGGGAGCTTCGGCCCTTCTGGGGGCGGAACTACTGATCATAGCGGACACCCTGGGCCGCTGCCTCTGGGCGCCCCGGGAGATTCCCGTGGGGGTAATCACCGCCTTTCTGGGCGCCCCCTTCTTCCTTATCCTGCTGCGCCAAAGGACCGTTAGGCGGTGGAACTAATCCTGGAACAGGGGGTCTTTGGTTACGGGCAAACCGCCGAACCGGCCTTTTGCCTGGGGCCTGTGGACCTTTGCCTTAGGCCGGGGGAACTCACGGTGATCCTCGGCCCTAACGGCTCCGGCAAGTCCACCCTTTTGGGCCTCCTTTCGGGCCGGTTAAAGCTCCGGGGGGGGCGGCTGGAACTCCGCACGGCGGAAGGCCCCCGGATGCCCCTGCCTTCCGGCCCAAAACGTTCCGAAATTATGGGGCTTCTCCCCCAAACCGGGGGCCGGCATTTTGACTATACCGTAGAAGAAATGGCCGGCATGGGGGCCTATGCCCGGCGGGGTTTGTTAAGCCCGGAGAGCCCCGCCGAAAAGGCCCGGCGGCGGGAGGTCCTGGAGCGGCTGGGCCTGGGGGAATTAAAAAACCGGGGAGTCCTCAGCCTTTCCGGGGGGGAGTATCAAAAGGTTCTTTTAAGCCGGCTTCTGATTCAGGACCCCCTGATCTTTCTGCTGGACGAACCGGCCAACCATCTGGACCTGGAGCATCAGCTTTTCATTTTTTCCCTGGTGAAGGAGGAATGCCAAAAGGGCAGGGCCGCCGCGGCGGTTCTTCACGACATTAACCTGGCCCTTTCCTATGCCGACAAGCTCCTGGCGCTGGACAGGGGAAAGCCGGTTTATCAGGGACCGCCGGAGGCCGCCGCCCTTAGGGAGGTTCTGGAAAAACTTTACCATCTGCCTCTGGCCGAGTATACCGGTCCCGGAGGAAGGCGGCTGCTTTGGCCCTTCTTGTGAGTTTCGCCGAAAAGTTCTATACTATGGGGCAGTTTTAAAATTGATATTTTGAAAATGACCTCTGATGATATTTTGATAACCAGTAAAGGAGAAAACGAAAAATGATTTATGGAGCGGCGGGTTTGGTTATTTTTTTAGTTGTCCTTGTTTTGGCCCGGACCTTCGCCTTTAAACCCCCTGTCCGGCCTTCCCGGACCCAGGCCCTTGATCCCGGCCCCTGTTCCCCCGATGCTCTGGAAAGACTGGCGGGGGCCGTCAGGATTCCCACGGTTTGCAACCTTAATTATAGCCTAACCGACTTTGGGCCCTTTGACAACTTTGTGGCTTACCTAAAAGAGAGCTTTCCCCTCTTTCACAAAACCTGTGAGCTAACCCGGATTAACACCTACGGCCTCATTTACCGCTGGAAGGGCTCAAACCCCGGCTTAAAACCCATGCTCCTCACCGCCCACTACGATGTGGTTCCCGCCGAAGGGCAGTGGAAGCATCCCCCCTTTTCCGGCGCCCAGGCCGAAGGCAAGATCTGGGGCCGGGGTACCCTGGACATCAAGAGTCAGTTAACCGCCCACCTGGAAGCCGCGGAAGACCTGATGAGATCCGGCTTTGTTCCGCCCCGGGATTTTTATTTTGTTTATGGCCAGGATGAAGAGATTGGCGGGGCCAACGGAGCGGTAAAGATGGCGGAGTACCTGGAGGCCCAGGGGATTCGCCTCGAAGGGGTGCTGGACGAAGGGGGCATTGCGGCCCTTGACGTTATCCGGGGCGTTTCCTTCCCCCTGGCCCTGGTGGGAATCGGAGAGAAGGGTTTCTGCAATTACCGGTGGACCCTGAAAGGTTCAGGGGGCCATAGTTCCATGCCCCCCGCCCACACCGCCCTGGGCCGGGCGGCTTCCCTGATCTGCCGGATCGAAGCCAACCCCGCCCGGGCCCGGCTCATCGGACCTACCCGGGCCCTCCTTGCCTCTGTTGCCGGGGAGATGGGTTTTGCGGTCCGCATGGCCGTGGCCAACCTTTGGCTTTTTAAACCCCTGTTATTAAAGATTCTCTCAAAAAATCCCACCACCAACGCCTTAATCCGAACCACCTTTGCCGCCACCATGGCCCGGGGTTCCTCCGCCCCCAATGTGCTGCCCCAGGAGGCGGAGATTATCATCAACGCCCGGCTCCTCCCCGGCGAAACGGTGGACTCCACGGCGGATTACCTTTCCGGCCTTGCCCGGGATGAACAGTTCAGCCTTGAGAAAAACACCCCCTCGGAGCCCTCCCCTATTTCTCCTGATTCAAGCCCCCTGTTTCTTTACCTTAAAAACATCATTGCGGAGGTGTATCCCAATGTGCTTACCACCCCTTACCTGGTTGTCGGGGCTACGGATTCCCGGCATTACTACAGGGTATGCGATAATGTTTACCGCTTCACCCCGATGCTCCTCAGCAATGCGGAAAAAAACACCATGCACAATGTTGACGAAGCCATCTCCATCGAAAACTACGGGCGGATGATTCATTTCTATAAAATTTTTATCCGGGAATTTTACGCTTAAGCCCGGAAGGCAGGAAAAAAGCGGGTGGCGGATAAGCGGGACATTCTTAAAAAATACTTTGGTTTCTCCTGCTTTCGCCGGGGGCAGGAGGAAGTGATAGACGCCATCCTCGCCGGCCGGGATGTTCTGGCGGTGATGCCCACCGGCGCGGGAAAATCCCTCTGTTACCAGATTCCTGCCCTTCTCCTGGAAGGTCTCACCCTGGTCATTTCCCCCCTCATCTCCCTCATGCAGGATCAGGTTAAAGCCCTGCAGGAGGCGGGAATCCCCTCGGCCTTTCTCAACAGTTCCTTAAGCTCCGGTGAATACGGCAAAACCATGTCGGGAATTCTCCGGGGGGATTACCGGATTCTCTATGTCGCCCCCGAACGGCTTAAAAGGGGCCTGCCGCCGGAGCTTGGGGAATCCCAGCCGGGGATTGCCCTGGTGGTTATCGACGAGGCCCACTGCGTGTCCCAGTGGGGCCACGATTTCCGTCCCAGCTATCTGGAAATTACCGGCTTTATCGGAGAGTTGAACCGCCGGCCCAGGACCGCCGCCTTTACCGCCACCGCCACCCCCAGGGTGCGGGAGGATATCCGCCGGGCCCTGGCCTTAAAGGAGCCCTTTGGGCTGACCACCGGTTTTGACCGGAAGAACCTGTATTTTGAGGTGCAAAAACCGGCGGACCGTTTCGGCGCCTTGTGGGAATGTCTTACCGCCCGGCGGGGTAAAAGCGGAATTATCTACTGCTCTACCCGGAAAACGGTGGAAGAGTTATGCGGGGCCTTAAAAGCCAGGGGCCTTCGGGCAACCCGGTACCACGGGGGGCTGGACGACCGGGAGCGGCGGGAAAATCAGAATGATTTTATCCATGACCGGAAACCTCTTATGGTGGCCACCAATGCCTTCGGCATGGGGATCGATAAGGCCAACGTATCTTTCGTAATTCACTACAATATGCCCAAAAATATGGAAAGCTACTACCAGGAGGCAGGCCGGGCCGGACGAAACGGAGAGGCGGCGGACTGCATTCTCCTTTACAGCCCCCAGGATGTGCGGATCAACACCTTCCTTATTAAAAACGGCCAGGACGGCGAGGTTAAAAATCAGGCCCTGATAGATCACAAC
>JAISRN010000226.1 GCA_031273605.1 Spirochaetales bacterium
GAAGGCGCATCACCGGGGCCTTTCTCCGCTGCCGGGGAGAGTGGGGCCTCTGGGACTTCTTCTGGGTTCCCTCCGGCAGGTTGATCTGCCGTCTGCCCTCCAGGGTTCCCCGGGATCCGGTGGAGGCCCTTATTCAACAATTCCCCTTAAGAGTCGATAACATCGAGATTATTTATGACGATAATCAGGATAGGGACTGGATTTTTGACGGTTGGACCGGGGAACCGAGGCGGCGATCCTGGGAGACCCTGGCGTGAACCGGGATATTCCCCGGGCGGCGGCCCTCCGGTACAGCCCGGACCTGCCGGCGCCCTTTCTTCTCTGCAAAGGCCGGGGAGAGGCGGCGGTCCGGCTTCTCCGGGAGGCGGAAAAGGCGGGAATCCCCCTGGTTAGGGATCCCGGGGTTCTGGAAGGTCTCTTGGAACTGGAACCCTGGGAATTTATCCCGGAAGAGATGTTCGGGATAATTGCGGAAATCCTGGGATTTGTTTATTCTTTAGAGAACGGGCCGGCCGCAGGGACAAACCGGCGCGAGACTTCAAGGCAGGGGAAATGAACATAATAAGGGTTCAAGAACTTCGTCCCGGGATAGCCTTTACCCAGGATGTTTATATTGACGGCGACACCCTCTTTGTCCCGGCCAAGGTTCCTATCAAGGCCAAGGAAATAGAACGCCTCTTGTCCTGGAAGATCCAGGCGGTTCAGACCGAAGGGGAGGAATATAAGGAAGGCCCGGCCCAAACTCAGCCCGCCCCACGGACCCCCCCGGGGGCTGAAAAACCTGCCTCTCCGGCCCCTCCCCAGGGGACGGCCCAGGAGGTTAAACCGGAAAACCCCCAGGAAGCCCCCCCCAGCCCCTACCGGTTCCCCTACGAAGGCGCCCTGGTGGGCCTGGGGATTCTCTTTATGTCCATGGAAAAACAAAGGTCCCTTGAGGCTAAGGCTTTTCAGGACATCCTCAAGGGCATCCTTCCCCTGGTTATGAATGAACCCCAGGAGTGGCTTAACTTTACCCTGGAAAATCCCAGTGAAAAGGGCAACTACTCCAAAAGCGCCGTCAACTGCATGATCTTTGCGGTTAATATTGCCCTTAAAATGGAAATTGAAGAATCCGAAATTGAAGACCTGGCCATGGCGGCCCTGCTGCATGACGCGGGGATGCTCCGAATCCCCGAGGATATCCGGAAAAAAACCGGCGCCCTCTCCGGGGCGGAGCTGGAAAAGATAAAAACCCATACCCTCTTTATTTACCGCTACGCCATTTCCACCCTGGGCTTTAGCGAAAACGTAGGTTTAACGGCCCTGCTGCACCATGAACGGTGGGACGGCAAGGGTTATCCCCGCCAGTTGGCGGAGGAGCAGATTCCCATCCTGGCCCGGATTCTCTCGGTAGCCGATTCCTTTGAAGCCATGATCCGGGACACCCCCTACCGGGATTCCCTTTTGGCCTACACGGCGATGCGGCAAATTCTAAACGACAATTCCCGCCGCTTTGACGCCAATATCATCAAGGTTTTTATTAAAAGCATGGGAATATACCCGGTATCCAGTTACGTTATCCTTAACGACGGCTCCATCGGCATTGTTTCCCGGATCAATGAAGAGGCCCCCCTAAGGCCGGAAATCCGGCTCTTGATCAACAAGGAAGGCAAGAAGGTTCATAACCTAACCCTTAATCTTATTGAGCCGGAGTTTAAGAATTTTTTTATCGCCAAGCCCTTTGATCCCAAGGAGGTTAAGAAAAGCGGAAAGTGAACACCCGGATCAAAGGCAGGGAAGGGGAAGACCGGGCGGCGGAACATCTTCAAGCTCTGGGGTGGACGATTTTGGCCCGGAACTACCGGACCAGGAGGGGCGAGGTGGATATTATCGCCCTGGATAAGGATGAGTTGGTTTTTGTGGAAGTAAAATGCTGGTCGGCCTTCTCCCGGGAAGACCTGCCCCGCAGCATTTCGCGGCAAAAGCAGCGGAGGATCATCGAGGTTTGCCGGGAGTATCTGGCCTGCCGTCCGGCCCTGGCCGAAAAAAATGTCCGGTTTGACGTTTTCTTTTCTTCAAACGGCGCCGGCCAGTGGGAGCATTTTTCTCATGTTTTTACGGAGACTTAAAAAAAATGATTAGGATAGCCAAGGAAATTGATCCCCAAAAATTGGCTGAATTGAAAAAAAAGATAAACGACTCGGAATACTTAAACCTGGCCATTGCCAGCATTGCCCATACCTTAACCAAAGAAATTGCCGAAGAAACCGGGGCCGTCCATGGCTGAAGAAAAACCCCGCCATCCCGCCGGGCAGGAAAGGCGGCGGAGCCGCTACCGGGGCCGCCGGCATCATCCTGAAACCAAACCTTCCCCGGCCCAGCCCCCCCCGGCCCTGCTGGTTTGCTGCCTTTGCCGGCAGCCTATCCGGGACCCCCTGGCCGCCATCAGCCTGGGGGAGGAAAACGCGGCCCACTTTGACTGCGTGATTAAAAAAATTGCCCAGGAAGAGAACGTGCAAAACCGGGACAGGGTTTGCTACCTGGGCAAGGGGGAGTTCGGCGTTGTCCGGTATAAGGGGGGCGGCGGCAAGTTTGAAATCCTTAAGCGCATTACCTTTGAGAATCCCGAAAACGCCCCCCGGTGGCGCAAAGACATGGGCCGCAAGGACCTGGGCAACTTTGCCATGGAGGGGCTGAAGGGGGAAACCTAGGCCCCACCCGAAGGCGCCCCCAGGTTTAACTTGGCGCCTGCCTTAACTTAGTACTGCCTTAAATCGTTTAAAACCTCGTTGGCTTTGCGCCGGACCTCGTAGAGATAGGGCCCCTGGGCTACGGTAATGATAGCCCTGATGGCGTTGCCGTCTTGCAGCCGGTTGTTGGCCACGGCCAGCTTTTGAAAGGCCAGCAGACAGGCATAGGCAAAATTATCCGAGGGGCGGCCGCTTTGACGGTCCAGGGCATCGGCAATGGCGGTGGAAACCTCGTTATTGGCGTTTAAGCCGATAACCCCCAACTGATAAACCGCCTCGGAGAGAACCATGGATTCGTTATCCGTCCGGAGAATGGCCAGGAGGCTGTTTTTGGCGCTCTCCCCCCGGAGCCGGCCCAGAAGGGCGGCCGCTTCTTTGCGGACCACGGGAAAATCGTTGATCAGCAGGTTGTTTTGCCGGATCTGCCGTCCTATCCCTTCGTTAACCAGGAGGTTTAAGAGGTAGCCCACCTGCTGATCCCCTTCGGCAATTTTCCCATCGTCAAACATGTGGGAAATATTGCTCAAGGCCAGGAGTTTTTGGTCCTGATCCAGGGCCAAAGCCTGTTCCTGAATTATCTGTAACTCCTGACTTTGGAGGTAGACATCTTCAACGGTGCCCTCCACCCGGGGAGAAGGAGAAGTTTGGGAAAAAAGATTAACCCCCAGGCCGGCAAAGGCCAAGACCGAGAAGAAAAAGAGTAAGCGGTTCATAAAAAAAAGCTCCTTTAAATTCCGATTTTCCACGCGTCGTCTATTTTTTCCAGACTATAAAGCAAACGGGGAATTTCATCAATATTCATAATCGCCTGGATGTGATTTTCGTCCAAAAAGATAAGGTCGTCTACCCGGGCTTCGGACCGGCTGGGAACCACCACGTACTGAAAGTAATCCGCCAAAGACCTTAGCCGGATATTGTAGCTCCTCAGGGTGGGTTCCTGGCTTACTTCTCTGAGTACCGTCGGGGAACTATAGTGTTCGACGTACGCCGAGGTAAGGTGGGTAAGCCAGATGTCGTAATTCCGGCCTTTAATGATCTCGTTTAAGTTGAGGATAAGGGCCTGAATGTCCTCCAGGGTTTCCTGAAAAAGGACCGCATCCACCTGAAATTCCCCGGAATCCCCCTCGTTGACAGGCTCGGGGGCCGGAATCTGAGGTTCCACCGCCGGGGGCGGGGGAGGAGGGGTCTGTTCCACCGGTTCCGCCGGAGGGGGAACCGCAGCGCAGGCGGCCAAAAGCAAAGCTAAGGGCAAAAACCGGAATTTTTTCATATACCTTAATAGTATCCCCGATGGAAGGTTTTGTCAAAACCTTTTTCCCATAAGCCGGGGGCGGCGAAAAGGGCTTGACTTTTCTCCGGGGCTTGATTATCAATATGGGTATGCTGCGAGTTCTTTTTCCGGGAACCTTTGATCCCCCCACCAACGGGCACCGCAACATTATCAAGAGGGCTTCCCTGATCTTTGATAAACTGGATGTGGTGGTCGCCGTTAATACCGAGAAAAAAAACCTCTTTTCCCCGGAAGAGAGGGCGGAAATGCTTGGGGAAATGGTTAGGGACCTGCCGGGGGTCGAAGTTCATATCTGGGATAAGCTCATTGTCGAATTTGCCCGCCGCCACGACGCCAAGCTCATCCTCCGGGGGGTCCGGGCCTTAACCGATTTTAGCTATGAGTTTGAAGTGGCCATGACCAACCAGAGCCTCGATCCGGGGATCGAAATTGTTTTCATGCCCACGGACCCCAAGTACTTCGTTATCCGTTCTTCCATTGTTCGGGAAGTTTTTAAAATGAACGGGGACATTTCCCGGATGGTACCCCCGGTGGTGGAGGAGGCCCTGCGCCGGAAATTCGGAAAATCCGGTTTGCCCGCGGGGTGAGGGATTTCTTGACAAAGTCCCGGTTTTAGGGTATTTTCTTATGTAAGAATCAGGTAGTTTCAGAACAACCGGTTTTGAGGCTGCCCCAAATAGTTTCTAAGGACGAGGTTATCAATGGCTGTACCCAAGCATAAAGCATCTAAAGCCCGCACCCGGCGGAGAAGGGTTATCAATTCCCGGTTAACCCTGGGAACTTTCAGAACCTGCCCTAACTGCGGAAATACCATGGTTTCCCACCAGGTTTGTCCCAAGTGCGGGTTTTACCGGGGCAAACAAATTCTTAATCCCGAGGATTGACCTCCGGATAAAACCACAAGTTAAGGAGCTGATTTATGGACGAATTGTTTGAAAAACTCAAAAAACTTATTGCCTTAAAACTCGAGGTAGATGAAGATAAAATCACCCCCGAAGCCTCTTTCCGGCAGGATCTCGGCGCCGACAGTCTGGATACTTATGAGCTGGTTTATGCTATTGAGGAAGAAATGGGAATCACCATTCCCGATGAAAAGGCCAACGAATTTGAGACTGTCAAGGACGCCATAGAGTTTATCAAGACCCAAGTCAAATAATCTTGTGAGTCTGTTGCCAAAGCAAAGGGCTCCGGAGAGCCGGGGACTTTCGGTTTCGAGGAAAAAAGAACTTCTATTTTTTGAAAAACAGGCGGGGGTCAGATTTAAGAAACTTGAACTCTTAAATCTGGCCTTTTGTCATAGGTCGTACGCCAACGAGAGTTCCGCCAAAAGCCTTAACAACGAGAGGCTGGAATTCCTGGGGGACAGCGTGCTGGGCTTAGTGATAAGCGAGTACCTTTACGACCTTTTGGACGACAGGGCGGAAGGAGACCTGGCCAGGGTTAAGTCCTTCGTGGTGAGCGAGGATTCCCTGGCGGCGGTGGCCAGGCAGATTAAGGTGGATAACTTCATCCTCATCGGCAAGGGGGAGGAGTACTCCGGAGGGCGGAACAAAAAGGCCATCCTTGCCGACTGCCTGGAGGCCATTATCGGCGCTTACTATCTGGATTCCGGCCTTAAGCCCTGCAAAATTTTTATCCTTCATCACCTGTCCGCCGAGATCAACAAGGTTTTGGAAAACAAGCACAAGAAAGATTATAAAACCCTTTTACAAGAGTTTATTCAAAAAAAGTACAAGACCTATCCCAAGTACGTCCTGGTTAAGAAAACCGGGCCGGATCATGACCGGACCTTTTGGATCGAAGTTAAGGTAAACGGTAAAACCTACGGACCGGAAAAGGGGAAGAACAAGAAAGAGGCGGAGCAGATGGTGGCCAGCCTGGCTTACGGGGACCTTTTTCAGGACGAGGCCTAGTGTAGTGTAATTGACAAATGGCTTAA
>JAISRN010000090.1 GCA_031273605.1 Spirochaetales bacterium
ACTATCTCCGATCTTACCATTAACGATACCAAATCCAGCGGCAACGGCGGCGGGGCGTGCATACGCATTACCGGGGCGCTCACCCTTGATGGAACAAACACCATCACGCGGACCGAAGCCGCCGGAAACGGCGGGGGACTCTATGTTTCCAATAGCTCAACCCAGCCCACCACTATCACCGGCCTTACCATTACCACCGCTAAGGCCACCGGGTCTTACAGCCAGGGCGGCGGGGCCTACATCAGCGTTGCCGGAGCGTTCTCCCTTGCGGGGACAAACACCATTACGGAGACCGAAGCCGCCTCAAACGGCGGGGGGCTCTATGTTTACAATAGCTCAACTCAAGCCACAGCTATCTCCGGCCTCACCATTGACACCGCCAAGGCAACCGGGTCTGGCAGCAGCGGCGGGGGGGCCTACATCTCCCTTAATAACAGCGGACTCAACCTTCAGGCCACAACCATCTTTGGGACCGAAAGCTACTACGGCGGGGGGCTTTACATCTTGCAAGGCTTGACGGGAAGCGCCGAGATCTCGGGCCTGATTATTACCAATGCCAAAGCCGGCGGCTATTATGGGGGTATGTATTATTACGGCGGCAACTCCCTGAAAATTACCAATTCTGCTTTTAACAACTGCCGTGCCGATAACCACTCCGGCGCTTTCTACCTGTCCGCTAACAGCGTCCGGATAGAGAACACCCCGTTCATCAACTGCTACGCCTATGCCAATTTGAAAATTGGGCTAATTCAAAGCAACTACATTAGCCTCTCCGGTTGCGACTTTACCAATAACGGCAACCTGGCTTCCTACGGTGCTTATGAGTCTACGTATCTTATGGAAATCCTCCGTCTGGGCCCCCTAACGTCGGCAGATAACGGTTCGGCGCTAATCGAAAACTGCACCTTTAACCAACTGGAAAATAACTGGAAAAATGGGGGCAGTCTTCAGACTGGGGCTTGTATCACTACCTCGGATAGCGGGGGGACATTCCCCCTGACCGTCCGCAACACCGAATTTAATTTCAAGCCGGGCGTCAGGCTGTGCGCCATCCAGGCGTACCGGGGATTTTACCTGGACGGTGTTCGCTTTAAGAATTTTAACACCAATTGTCATATGGTCGTCGGGATGAATACTAATACTTATTCCTGCACCATCAGAAACAACTGTGGTATTGAGAATTGTAACCCCACCGGTGGGTATAAACTCGTGTACCCGGAAAACATTCCACTGGTTGGATAGGTTTAGGTTACGGCGGAGGGGGAAACCGGGATTCTGCTTTTGGATGACGGGGATAAAAAAAAGAAACCGCGAAAAGAAGGTGGAAGGTGGACCTCCCAACTATTCCACTAACCACTAACCACTAACCACTAACCACTTTTTCCCCTCTGTGTGGTCCGTGGTTATTCTTAAACCCGGACTCTCCCCGGGGAAGTCCCTTTAATTTTGGTTAAGCCCTTTTCGTAAACCCCAAGGTAGGCCTGGGCGGAGGTTTCCCAGAGAAACCGCTTTTTCATGGCGATCCTCCGCATCCGGCGGATATGGTCCCGCCGGTTATACCAGGTGTCCATCACCCAGCCCAAGACCTGGTAAAGCACGTGGGGGGAGAGATCGTTAAAGAGAAAGCCCGTCCCCCTGCCGGCGGACTGATCGTAGTTTTCCACCGTGTCCACCAGGCCGCCGGTGGCCCGGGCAATGGGAAGGCTGCCGTAGGCCAGGGAGTAAATTTGGCTAAGTCCGCAGGGTTCGTAGCGGCTGGGCATGAGGCAAAAATCCGAGCCCCCCTGGATATAGTGGGAAAGTTCCTCGTTGTAACCCCGGTAGTAGGCCAGGTTGCCAAGCCGGGAATTGAGGTGTTCCAACTCATCCTCGCACCACTTTTCACCGCTCCCCAGAACGGCAAACTGCACCGCCATATCCCGGCAGATGGAATACAAGGCCCCCTGCACCGGGGCGAAAAGTTCCACCACCCCCTTCTGTTCCACCAGCCGGGTAACCACCCCCACCAGGGGAACCTTGGAATCCACCGGCAAACCCAGCCGGGCCTGGAGCTTTTTCTTGACCCGGGCCTTGCCGGCAATGCTGTCCAGGGAGTAATTGTCCGGCGCCAGGAAACGGTCGGTTTCGGGATTCCAGTCGGAATAGTCCGCGCCGTTTAGGATTCCCGTTAGATCGGAACGGCGGTAGGTTAAAAGGCCGTCCAGGCCAAAGCCGTACTCCGGCCGGCAGATCTCCCCGGCATAGGTGGGGGACACGGTGGTAATTTCATCGGCGCAGATAATGCCGGCCTTCAAAAAATTCAGGGCCCCGGCAAACTCCAGGCCCGATAGGTTAAAGCGGTCGCTTTCCCGCTGCAGGTAAAGGGCATCCTCAAGGCTAAAGACCCCCTGATAGCCCAGGTTGTGAATGGTAAGAACCCCTAGGGTTTTTCCGAATTCCCGCCACCGTTCTTCTTTTTTTAACAGGTAACAGGCCGGCGCCGAGGGCCAGTCGTGGCAGTGGATCACATCGGGAATCCAGTGGAGCATCCGGCAAAACTGAAAGGCCCCCCGGGACAGGAGGGCGAAACGGGCCGCATTATCCTTAAACCCCTCGTCGGGCCGGGCCCCGTAAATACCGTCCCGGCCGTAATACCGCTCGTGATCCAAAAAATACACCGGCACCCCGTCTCCGGGAAGTTCGGACTCGTAAACCGCCGTCCACTCCTCCCCCCGGCCCAGCCAGATGCCCAGGGCCTCATCCCGCTTGCGGAGGCTGGCACGGTCAATGTGGTAGTACCGGGGCATGAGGATTCGGACATCGTGGCCCATCCGTTTCAGTTCCCGGGAGAGGGCGCTGGCGACATCCGCAAGGCCCCCCGTTTTGGCAAAGGGAAAAACTTCGCTGGTTACCATGAGGATTCGCATTTTTTACCCCTCCTTGGCCGTTCCCTTATCCCTGGGGAAAAAGCCGGATAGCCGCAACGCCGCAGGCGGAAAGGCGGACCTTTAAAATCCCGTCCTGGCTTAGGATCTCCGCCCCTTCTAAAAGCAGGGGTTCCGCATCCCCGGATTTAAGGCGGCTGTATTCACAAGACCCGTTAATGTCAAAATTGGCCAGCAGCAGGAAGGCCCCGGCCTGTTCCCCGTCAACCGGAGCGCCGGGGGCGGAGGATTTCCGGGGAGGGGAAAAACGCAGAGCCCCCAGGAGGCTCTCGTGTTCCGAGTTTAAAAATTGAATGTTGTCGTAACCCTGAAAAACCGGATAAGCCTCCAGAAGGCGGTTAACCTGTCTGATAAAGCCTCCCAGGTCTCTGAGGCCCTCCAGAACCACCCGCCCCTGGCGGCCGATAAAGTTTATCTTCCGGGGGCAGCCCAGTTCGTAACCCTGGACAATCCCGGTCTGCCCGGTTCCCATGAGGGCGCAGCAGAAGTAACGGGGAACCGCCGAATCCGGGGAGGCGAAAAGCTCCGCCACCGCCGGGGTGTCGTGGGAGGTGGGCTCCAAAAGGTAGCGGATAGAATGGCTCGACGCATGGACGTGGGCCAGGTAGTCCCGGAACTGGGGAACAAAGGGATACTCCCAGGTGTTGGCCATGAGCAAGTTCAAACCCCAGCGGCCCACCCCCCGGCGAAGGGTATCGTTGGCCCCAAAGAATTCCGACAGAATCCCAATCCCCGGAGCTTCCCGGCGCATCTCCTCCAGAATCCAGTAGATGAATCCCCGGTGGGAGGAGTGAAGGTTATCCAGGCGGATAAAGCCCCCGGTCCGCTGGGCAATCCCCCCCCAGTACATAAGGTAGTCCTTCATGTAGTCAAAAAGCTCTTTCCGGGTTTGGGGGTCCGGATGATCGTAGTTGATCAGCACCAGGTCCTCCCAGGAGATCCAGTTGTCCATGTGCCAGGCCCCCGCCCGCCTTAGCCCGTCGGGACGGTTAAAATCCGGGGTAAGCCAGTGGGCCTTGCTCTCCGCCAGAAAGCTGGAGGTACTCACGTGGTTTAGGACAATATCAATGCAGAGGGCCAGCCCCAACTCCTCCGCCCGGCGGACAAAATTTTCCAGATCATCCGGCCCTTCCAGGTAGTCAGGATCAATGGCAAAAAGGTTGGCCGCGGAATAGGGACTTTGGGAGGGACCCATTTCGGTAAAGGGAAGGATGTGTACCGCGTTAAACCCCAGGTCCTTAATTCGGTCCAGGTCCCGCCGCCAATCCCGAAGGGTTCCCGAAATGGTGGGAATCAGGGTATAGAGCTTGAGGCAGCGAAGCTGGGGGGGATCGATCATGAGCTTATGGTAGGGCCAGGGCTCCCAGGCTAAAACCCCCTCGCCGGTCCGGGCGGCCAGGCGAAAACTAAAGTACCCCCCCACGGGAAGGCGGAGGGTTAGGCTGAATTTTCCCCCTCCCCGGGACTCAAAGGGAAAAAACTCAAAGCGGCTCCGTCCGCCGCTCTCCGGCTCCGGGGGCCGCCCTGTCCGGGGAAGGGTCTCCCCCAGGTCCCCGTGAAGAAAAACCTCCCCCGGCGGGGCTTCGAAAAATTCCGCCTGAAAGGTAATCTCCCCGTCCCCAAAAACCCGGACAAAGACCGAATCCTCCCGGTCGGGATCGTTTTGCTCCAGGCTTTGCCTTCCCGCAATGATGCAGTCCCTGCCCCGGGGGTCCTCCAGCCAAAAGTGAAAGCCCCCGGGCTTTAAGAGGAGGTTACGGCTTGTCAACATGGCAGGGCTTTATG